>JAATEU010000515.1 GCA_015655565.1 Clostridiales bacterium | reverse complement strand
GGAAACATCCAGGGCACTGATTGCTTCATCTGCAATAATCAGGTCAGGATTCATAATTAATGCCCTGGCAATGCCGATACGCTGCCGCTGGCCTCCGGAGAATTGATGGGGATAACGGTCGGCATGGAACTGGGATAAACCGACCATGTCAAGAATCTGGTATACCTTTTCTTTTCTCTCTTCCTGGGAATGATACAAATGATGAATGTCCGGGCCCTGTGCAATAATATCCAGAACTTTTTTGCGGGGATTCAGGCACGCCATGGGATCCTGGAAAATCATCTGCATTTTAGTACGGAGATGTCTCGTATCTTTTGCAGAAAGCTGGCCTGAAATATTAATTCCATTAAAAATTACTTCTCCGGAAGTGGGTTTATATAATCTTATTATGGAACGTCCGATGGTTGATTTTCCGCTTCCGGATTCCCCTACCAACCCATAGGTTTCTCCCGGATAAATCTCAAAGGTAATACCATCCACTGCTTTTACCGTAAATTTTTTGTTTATCCTGAAATACTGTTTTAAATTATTGACTGTTAACAGAGGGTTTTTTTCATCCATTTATTTTGACCTCCTTTAACATGGTATTTATTTTCCTGCGAAGCTCCGGCGGCATTTCAACTTTAGGTGCATTTTCATGTAAAAGCCAGGTAGCAGCATAATGGGTATCCGTTATTTTAAACATGGGCGGTTCTTTTCTAAAATCAATGTTCATAGCATAGATATTACGGGGGGCGAAGGAATCTCCCCGGGCAGGGTGCAGGAGACCCGGCGGGCTTCCGGGAATGGTATACAGCTTGTCGTCGTTGCTGCTTAAATCCGGCATGGCGGACAAAAGCCCCCAGGTGTAAGGATGCCTTGGCTCATAAAAAATTTCATCTGTAGTTCCTTCTTCAATTATTTTTCCTGCATACATTACGGCAACATAATCAGCAACTTTCGCTACGACGCCCAGATCATGGGTAATATAAATGACAGAAATTCCGGTTTTTGACTGGATATCCTTAATAAGCTGCAATATTTTTGACTGTATGGTAACATCCAGAGCGGTTGTTGGCTCGTCGCAGATAAGCAGCTGCGGGTCACAGGCAAGTGCGATGGCAATCACGACCCTTTGCCGCATACCGCCTGACAGCTGGTGAGGATAATTTTTCATACGTTTTTCAGGAGCGGAAATGCCAACCAGTTCTATAAGGTTTACTGCTTTTTTGTAGGCCTCTTTTTTGGGTGTCTTGTAATGATAAATCATTCCTTCCATGATTTGGGCTCCAATTGTCATAGTAGGATTCAGCGAGGTCATAGGATCCTGGAATACCATGGCGATCCGCTTTCCATTGATTTGTTTCCTTATTTCACTTTTAGACAGCTTCAATAAATCGACCTGTATTTCTTCTTTATCCCTGTGGCAGGTAAAGTTAATGGATCCGCTGTTTATCTTCCCGTTATTACTTAAAATGCCCATAATTGCCTTGACGGTAACGGATTTTCCGCTTCCGCTTTCACCTACTATGGCAACGGCTTCACCTTTGTATAAAGAAAGATTCATGCCGCATATTACATTTACTTCACCTGCGGAAGTTTGAAAGGATATGGATAAATCCTTTATGGATAAAATTTTTGTTTTTTCCATCCAACCCTCCTACATTTCCTTCATTTTTGGATCAAAAGCATCCCTAAGGCCGTCTGCCATCATGTTAAAGCTTAACATAATGACTGCCAGTACAATAACCGGAAATAAAATCATATACGGATGTGTTGTAAAGGACTTAAAGCTGTCACTGATAAGAGAGCCAAGGGATGCCAGGGGCTGCGGTACTCCCAGACCGATAAAAGCCAGAAAGGCTTCCGTAAAAATAGCATTTGGAATGGAGAACATGGACATAACGATTAATTGCCCGAATATATTTGGTAAAATTTCTTTAAAGATAATGAAAAAGTCCTTGGCACCCAGTGTTTTTGAAGCCAGAATAAATTCCTGTTCTTTTAGTTTCAGTACCTGTGCCCTGGCGATTTTACTCATGCCTATCCAGCCTGTAATGGCCAGTGCCACCGTAATGGTAACTAATCCTGGTTTAAATACTAATATTAAGAGTGTAACAATAACCAGGGTCGGTATACCATTCAGTATTTCCGCAAAACGCTGCATTACCATATCCACCCTGCCTCCGAAGTACCCGGATATCAAACCGTATACCATGCCAAAACACATATCCACAATGACGGCCACTAAGGCAATATAGAGGGATATCCGGGTACCCTCCCAGGTTCTGGTAAAAATATCCCGGCCAAGTACATCCGTACCAAACCAATAATAAATGTCTTCCAAGCCGGTAGTAACGCCCGGATCTTCTGAAATATACCTGTTTTGCCTGACGGTACCGGTTGAAGTATTTATTACCTCAGAACCGTCAAAGATACCTAATTTTTCCAGACCTTTTATCCGTGGGGCAAGATTCTGATGTGCAATAATCTGGGAGTAATAAGTATGCCCGCTGATGGACGGGCCTATAACGGCCATAATAATAATAAATAAAATGCATACTAAACCGGCAATTGCCCCTTTATTCCCGGTAAACCTGGACAGAATATCATGCCAGTAAGACCGGCCGGCAAAAATCTCATTAAGGTGTGCGGTTTTATCGTGTCCTGCCAGTTCAAAATCATCCGGTAAAAATTGTATTTTTGTATTATTCATTTTTACACCCATTGCATACCGCAGGCTTGCCTGCGGTACTGCCATAAATAAAACAGGTTGAAAGAATCACAATGTGGCATCCTTTCATTTTTATATTTTCTTTCAACCTTTCAGACATGATGCCGCTCTGCGGCATCTCAAATAATAAGGGAAGAAGCTTGGAAAGAGCGCCCTCCGTGCTCATTCTGAGGTTCTTCTAGTGTGAAGATGTTTTTTCTTCACACTTGTCCTCCTTCGCAAGCCTGATCCTTGGATCGATGATACCATAAAGAATATCCACCAACAGCATGATCCCTACGTACATCAGGCTATAAATAAATGTCAGGGCAACGACGACATTATAATCGTTAGACTGAATGGCAGATACCAATAAGCTTCCTATACCGGGAATAGAAAATAATTTCTCAACAACCAGACTCCCTGTCATTAAACCGACTACAAGAGGCGCCAAAACAGTAATGATCGGGATTAATGCATTTCTTAGAGCATGCCTGAAAATCAGGCGGAAACTGTTAATACCCTTACTTTCAGCTAATAACATATAATCAGAGCCTAATACTTCCAACATCTCTGTTCTTGTGAAACGGGCAATGGTTGCTATCGTAAACATACATAATGAAACCGTTGGCATTACGGATGACTGAAACGGTGCTTTAGCCTGATACAAAAGCGGAAACCATTTCAGTTTAAAACCCATTGTGTAAATTAAAATCATGGCAAACACATAAGAGGGGAGACTTACTCCTAAAACTGATATAACCGTTGTGACTGTATCATAAATGGTATTATGTTTCATGGCAGCTATTATACCTAAAATTAATCCTATCACGGTTCCAACCAGGATGGCCTGTCCTCCGATACGGAGTGATATCGGCAGTCTGGTATGGAGTAAAGATGTAATCGGCGTATTTTTTGAAATGGAATAGTATACGCCAAAGTCTCCGGAAATCATTGCTTTTATGTAATTTATAAACCGTACGGCTATAGGTTTATCCAGACCGTATTTTGCATTTATTATCGCCTTTTGGGCTTCGGTCAGTTTTTCATCATTAAAGGGTGAACCAGGCATTAATTCTAACATTAAAAATAAAATGAATAATATAACCAGTAAGGTTATAACGGATATTATAATTCTTTTTGTTATATATTTTTTCACAAACCCACTCTCCTTACCATATAATGATGACGCTGTCATTGGTACCGGGATAAACGCAGAGTCTTCTTTCCTGTGCATTGGTGCCCAACACGCTTGACAGCGTCATTATTTATTTTATATGGAATTCTTTTCGTGACTTTTCAGTCTTTAATTCTTAGTCGCATTTTTATAGATTCTGTTAATACCGACGGAGTGGAATTCTATGCCTTCAACACCGGATTTAATCATGACCGCATCCCCTTTTTGATATACCGGGAAAATAACTGCTTCATCCATTACCATAGTTTCCGCTTTTTTCAATTCTTCCCATCTGGAAACAGTGTCAAGTGCTAAATCACCTTTCTTAGCGGAATTAATAATCTTATCGTATTCGGCATTGGACCAGAAACCATAGTTATTTGGGCTGCCTGTTATCCACATATCCAAGTAAGTCATGGGATCCGCATAATCAGGTCCCCAGCGTGTAAGACCAAGTTCAAAGTCACCCTGCTGCATTCTTTCTACACGGTTTTTCTTAGGCATTGTCTGAATTTCAATGGTAATACCCGGTAAAGTTGTCTGTATTTCCGATTGAATGAACTGTGCTACGTTAATTGCAGATTCGGTATCTTCTGCTATCATGGTATATTTCAGTTCACTGACGCCTAATTCTGCTTTTGCTGTCTTCCAATATTCCAGTGCCTTTGTTTTATTGGTTGAAAGATAGGTATCTGCAGTTTCCCGGAAATCTTTTCCGTCAGGACCGGTAGCCAGTAAGGTCGGAACCGCAAAATCCGCTACAATGGAACCATCCTTCAGGACATTATTAACGACGGCTGACTTATCGTAAGAAAGGGCAAGTGCTTTACGGAGATTCAGATTCTCAAGTCCTGCAACAGTCATGTTAGGGGAAATATACCACAAATAACCTGCCATGATATTATTAAATTCCGGATCCGCCTGGAATTGTTCTACCTGTTCACCGGACAAGGTGGCTACATCCAGGTCACCATTCTGGTAAGATAACATTGCCTGCTGGGAATCTTTAATTATCTGATATTGTATGCCGGCTAAGGAAACTTTGCCGGCATCCCGGTAGGTTGGGCTTTTTGCTAAGGTAATTGTTGTTGCTGCCGGCTC
>JAATEU010000128.1 GCA_015655565.1 Clostridiales bacterium | reverse complement strand
TGGGATATCTGTCCTGGTTTGCAAGGGACATGGTAGCCGGCCGTGGCTTTATGGCCATTGCTGCCCAAAACCTGGGAGGGGGTAATCCTGTTCCGACCTTAATTGCATCTCTTGGATTTGGATTAGCCAATGCCCTGTCCAATGTATTGCAGACATTAAATGTTCCGGCAGAAATGATACAGGCCCTTCCTTATGTGGCAACCTTGTTAGGTTTAATTGCCTATTCCTCCTCAATAAAGATGCAGAAGAATAAGAAAAAGATGAATTTAGCCAATGACAGCCGGAGGTAATTTATGATATTCTGCCAATGTAATTTTTTCTCAAAGGTTTTAAAAAATCATGTGAATGTAAACGTACTGCTCCCCTCCATGCCGGACAATGAGTGTTTCTTCCATGAGTATAATGAGATATATCCGGAGAATAAAAAATATAAGACCATATATCTGCTTCATGGGGCACTAGAGGATTATTCCGGCTGGATTCGTCATACCGCAGTCGAAAGATATGCGGAGGAAAAGGAAATAGCAGTGGTAATGCCGTCGGGCCAGAATGGATTTTATTCCAATGCAGTGGCGGGTCTTGATTATTTTGATTTTATTACCGGGGAACTTCCCTTATTCGTGAGGCATACATTTCCTTTATCCGAAAAGAGGGGAGACAATTATATCGCAGGAGCTTCCATGGGGGGATACGGTGCCGTGAAATGTTCCTTAAAGTGTCCGGAACAATATGGGGCTTTTGGGGATTTTTCAGGTGCGGTGGATCCTGAAAAATTAGAGCCGCTTATGGCCGTCATGGGATTTGAAATATTTTGCTATGATTTGATTTTCGGCGGAGCAGAAAAGGTAACCGGCAGCCAGGATGATTTATATGTATTAGCCGAACAGTTAAAGAGCTTAGAAAAGAAACCGGAGGCTTTTATTGCCTGCGGTCTGGAAGATACCAATAATTACGCGATGAATGCCAGGCTCAGGGATACTTTATATAAAAACAATTTTAAGGTTCATTTTGAAGATGGACAAGGAAAACACGACTGGGAATATTGGGATACCTGCATACGTAATTTTATCAATTATGTGGTTAGGTAAAAAGGAAAGGTTTAAAATGAGTATGGATGATGGGAAAAAAGTTGTTTATATTAACAAAGATAAATTAATAGATTATTGCTGCTCCATTTTTACCGGTGCCGGTATGGTAAAGGAGGAGGCTGTGATCGTTGCGGATAGTCTTGTACATGCTGATTTAGCGGGAATGGAATCCCATGGTGTAATCAGGGTGCCTGTCTATGTGAAACGGATTGAAAATAAAGGAACTTTTGCTCAAAGCACCCTTGAAATCATTAAGGAAAGTGACACTACTGCTCTGATAGACGGACATAATGGAATGGGTCAGATTATATCCGGGAAAGCAATGGATTTATGTATCAGAAAAGCAGAGAAACAAGGGGTTGCCTTTGTGGGTGTACGTGGAAGCAATCATTTCGGCATGGCTTCTTATTATTCGGAAATGGCACTGAAGCATGGCATGATTGGTATGGTATTTACTTCACCTGCTGCTTTGCTCATGGCTCCCACTGGCGGAATTAAGCCTATTCTGGATAATAATCCGTTTTCCTTTGCCATTCCGTCCGGAGAGGAGCTACCCGTCGTGCTGGATATGGCAACTTCAGTTGTATCAAGAGGTAAAATCGGGGTAGCAGCCAAAAAGGGAGAAAAGATTCCAAAGGAATGGGCAATGACCATTGACGGATATGAAACCGAAGATCCGGCAGCCGCTTTTAACGGAATTTTACTTCCGGTGGGCGGTTATAAAGGGTACGGGTTGACTGTAATAGTCGGGATTCTTTCCGCCGTCCTGACCGGAGGCTCCATCTTATCAACCGATATTAAGGATTTTTATACGGATGTATCGGAGAAACAGAATATCGGTCATTTATTCGGAGCGGTTAAAATTGACCGTTTTATTGATTTAAATACTTTTAAAAAGCATATGGATGAAATGATCCGGGAAATAAAAAACTGCAAAAAAGCTCCCAATGTGGAAGAAATATTACTGCCCGGAGAGAGGGAGTTTAAAAATGCGGCAAAATATGAAGTAACGGGTATACCCGTGCCGATACAGGTATATCAGGATTTAGATAAATTAGGACAAAGGCTGAATATAGGTTTCTTAAGGGCGGTGGTTTTATGAAAACAATGAAAATTCCGTGGTGCAGTGGGGAAAGGGAATTCCAGATTCCTGAGGATTCTCTTATATGGCTGGCTGCTCCAAAGGCATATCCACCTGCCTTGGATCCGGATAAGGAGATATTGGAGGCGATACATAATCCCATTGGAGGTCCTGCCTTAAAGGAACTGGTCGGAACCCCGAAAGGCAAAAAAATAACAGTGGTGGCAGATGATAATACACGTGTAACTCCGGTTGAGAAAGTTCTGATCATACTGGTAAAGGAATTAAACAGACTGGGAATTGAATATGGACAGATAACCGTAATCCTTGCCTTAGGAAGCCACCGATTTATGACAGAAGAAGAAATCAGGCAAAGAATAGGGGATTGGTGCTATGAAAGAATTAAAACCATCAATCATGCCTATGACGATGTATCACAGTTAGTTGATTTAGGGTTAACTTCCCAGGGTACACCCATTATAGTAAATAAAACCTATTATGAAAGTGATGTCAGTATCTGCATCGGTAATATTATACCTCAATTTATTGCAGGCTGGTCTGGAGGGGCGAAGATCATACAGCCGGGAATTTCAGGTGCTGATACTACTGCAAGGGTTCACTTAAACGGCAGCCTTTCCTGGCCCCAAAGGCTGGGTAATGCAGAGAATTCCATCCGGTATGATATGGAGGAAATGGCATTAGAATCCGGTATTGGTTTTATTATAAACACCGTACTTAACCTGGAAGAGAAAATCGTAAAGGTTGTAGCAGGTCATGTAGTGGCTGCACACCGTAAGGGTGTCGAATATGCAAAGCAGATATATCAGATGAGGATAGGGGAACAGGCGGATATTGTTGTGGCAGGAACCTATCCGGGAAATAAGGACTTATGGCAGGCGGATAAAGGACTGGCAGCAGCTGTTCTCATGGTTAAGCCCGGGAAGACGGTAATCTGGGGTGCTCCCTGTGTAGAAGGAGTAAGTCCGGAGCACCCGGTTCTGCTGGAACTTAAGGATCTACCGCCTAAGACCGTATATGGGATGTGTGAAAGGGATGAAATTGACGATGTAGTAGGTGCTACGGCACATATCATGATAGGTGTCATGAGAAACATGGCCAATATCATTCTGGTAAGTGACGGGGTATCCAGGGAAGAATGTGAAGCCTTGGGTTTTACTTATGCAAAGGATTTAGATGCGGCAGTTGCGATTGCTCTTTTAAGGGAGGGACCGGATTCTAAAATCGGTGTATTAACCCATGGGGCAGATTTTGCTCCGGTTGTAGAAACAAAAGAGGTATCCGGTAAATGAAAAAAGAGTACCTTTATATTTTAATTACGGCTGTTTTGTTCAGTACCATGGAAGTTGCTCTAAAAATTGCCGGTGTCCAATTCAATTCCATACAGGTTACGTTTCTGCGCTTCTTCATTGGCGGTTTATTCCTGCTTCCCTTTGCTTTAATTGACCTGAAATCAAGAAAATGCAGGTTAACGAAAGGTGATTGGCTATATTTATTCTTATTAGGTGTTATCTGTATCTGCATCAGTATGACTTTCTTTCAGATAGGCGTAATGCGTACCAATGCAAATCTGGCATCCATCATTATATGCATGAATCCTGTCTTTACCATGATATTTGCCCATTATCTTTTAGCTGATGACCGGTTTACTAAAACGAAAGGGGCCGTATTAGTTTTAAATCTACTCGGACTCATCCTTGCAGCCAATCCTGTCAGGCTTTTTGACGGAAATGAAATATACGGCGTTCTTTTAACCCTGGTTGCGGCAATTACTTTTGGCTTATATACGGCTTTAGGAAGAAAGAAAATAGATAAACTGGGAGGAATTGCACAAACAAGCTTAAGCTTTTTAATTGGGTCCGGGGTTTTATGGATGATATTAATTGTCTTTCATCTGCCCGTTATGGAAGGAATTAATGTTAATAATCTTCTTCTTTTTTTATATTTGGGTATTTTTGTAACCGGAATCGGCTACTATTGTTATTTTAAAGCCATTTATTTATGCGGTCCTTCCACGGCTTCCCTTGCATTTTTTATGAAACCTGTATTTGCGCGAATTGTTGCTTTTCTAATTTTAGGCGAAAAGATTACATTAAATCTTGGAGCAGGAATTTTATTTATACTGGCAGGTTCTTTCCTGAAAATGTGGGAAGAGAAACATAAGATGAAAAAGTAAATAGTCCAAATATGCCTTACGGTACTGATGAAAGACAAATTTTTAGTTTTAAAATAACTGTTTAATGTATATAATAAACAAAAATTTCTATGGTTTTTTAGTTGCTTTGTCAATAGTAAATAGTTGATTTTTTTATTATAATAAATTATAGTTTTAAAGATTGTTACTGTTCAATCAGGCAAGTCTTACATGGGTGGTGTAATTCTTGTCTTTTTTATTTGTTATAAAATATGGTGTCAAGGGTATAGAGATGAAAATTGTTCGCATTCTTAATAATAATTCAATAGTAGCAAAGGATGACCGTCAACAGGAATTTGTTTTGCTGGGTGCCGGTTTAGGTTTTAATAAAGTAAGAGGCGGCATTGTTGATGAATCTAAAATAGAAAAAAAATTTGCACCTGCGGATTATAAGATTGCCGGTCAATTTATGGAGCTGGTTAATAATATCTCAATGGAATATATTCTATATTCCCAGCAGATTATCGAGGAAGCCAAGATTAACTTCGGGAAAAAACTTGCGGATACCATTTATATTTCATTGCCTGATCATATCGCAAATGCTGTGGAAAGTGCTAAAAAGGGAATTACCGTAAGTAATCCTTTTCGTTGGGATGTGAAAAGATTTTATCAAGATGAATTTGCCATCGGGGAGTACGCGCTCCGGATACTGAAAGAAAAGACAGGCATATCCCTTGCCATAGACGAGGCAGCATTTATAGCGCTGCATTTTGTAAATGCAGAAGTAGGAGGGGTAAAGGAAACTGCAATTGAAGTAACCAAAATAATGCAGGAAATTTCCAATATTGTTAAGAACTTTTTTCAAATGGAATATGACGAAGATTCCCTGAACTATTACCGGTATATTACCCACCTTAAATTCTTTGCACAAAGAATCATTGCGAATACTAATTATCCAGACGGGGATGAAGAGCTACTGGATATTGTAATAAAGAAACATAACAAAGAATATCAATGTGTACTGGAAATTACGGATTTTTTGGAGGAAAAGTTTGGATATCACTTAAGCTCGGATGAACGGCTGTATTTGACGGTACATATAGCCAGGGTTGTTAAAGCAATGTAACATATAAACAACTATCCGGATGTTGTCTCCAGCAAGCTATTTTCCTGTGCCTAACATGAAAATGCGGAGTTCGGCAGCGCTAAAACAGGTGCATTTACTTGTAAAGCATCAAAAGTAACTTTTTGCCGGTATAACCGAATTGTTGCTGATATAATTGAATAAATGATTCTGCCAGGGTTTGTTATGATTTAGTTCAGCAAGACCCGGAAAGCTTCTGCTGAAATGTATAAGGAATGAAACGTTCTTTCTTATTTGATCTGCAGCAGATCCTTTCCGGGTCTTTTTGCATAAATAAGCTGTAAATATAAAAACACGGGAAAAGTGTAATCACAGGAGGAGAATGATGAATTATTATCTATTGGCTGCCGATATTTTAAAGAATGTCGGCGGGGCAGACAATGTAGCAGGTGTCACAAATTGCATGACACGTCTTCGCTTTAATTTAAAAGACACAAAGAAAGCCAATGTGGAAGCAATTAAAAATTTAAAAGGGGTACAGGGTACTGTAACCAAAAACGGGCAGTTCCAGATTATTATCGGAACAGATGTAAGCAATGTTTGTGAGGAAATTAAAAAGCTGGGTAATTTTGACGGCAGCACGGCACCCCGGTCGGAAGAAAAGACAGGTCCGGTTAATACCTTCTTTGGAACATTAACGGCTATATTCACTCCGTTTATCCCTGCATTGGCAGGTTCCGGTATGATTAAAGCACTTTTGGCACTTTTAGTGGCAGTGGGCGTTATTACCAGCGGTTCTGCCACATATCAGGTTTTTTATGCTTTTGGCGATGCCCTATTTACCTTTTTACCGTTTATCTTGGCCATTTCCGCGGCAAAAAGATTTAACTGCTCCCCTTATATTGCCGCCGTATTAGCCGGGGTATTATTGCATTCCAGCTTTACAGGGATAGAAACCACAGAATTTGTATTAAATATCTTTAACGGTAACACGGTTACTTTTAATTATTTCACCATATTCGGTTTCCTGCCCATATTATCCGCCTCCTACAGCGGCAGTGTTATTCCCATATTACTGATAGTTTGGGTACAGTCTAAAATAGAAAAAATAGCGGATAAATATTCGCCAAAACCTGTTAAGGTATTTTTGTCACCTCTGCTTACTATTATAGTTACCGGTATTATAGCTATCTTTATAGCAGGGCCTTTGGGAACTTTGGCAGGTAATATTCTTGCAATCGGATTTAACTTTTTAAATGATTATGCCGGATGGGTTATACCGTTCTTAATGGGTACTTTTGCTCCGTTCTTTGTCATGACCGGTATGCATTATTGTTTTGCACCGATTCAGATGATTCAGTATGCAACCCTGGGATATGGTACTATTTTAGGACCGGGTATGTTATCCTCTAATATTGCGCAGGGTACGGCTTCCATAGTCGTCGGACTCAAATCGAAAAATAAGGAATTGAAACAACTGGGGCTTTCAGCAGGTTTTACAGGCTTATTGGGTATTACGGAACCTGCTTTGTATGGTGTGACGCTAAAATATAAAAGACCCCTGTATGCGGCTATGATCGGCGGCGGCTGTGCCGGGCTTTACGCAGGTATTACCGGAATACATACCTATTCCTCAACGATGGCGGGACTTTTGGCATTTCCGGTATATATAGGCGGTGACAGCATTATGAATCTTGTAAATGCATGTATAACTATTTTGATTTCTATGGCTGTAACTGCAATCGCCACTTTTATTCTAGGGTTTAACGACCCGCCGGAAATATCTGTGGAAGCAGTACAGGAAAACCAGTCCCTGTTAAAGAATAAAATAACCGCAGCTTCCCCGGTGAAGGGTGAGGTTATTCCTTTGGCGAAAGTAAAGGATGAAGGTTTTTCACAGGGTGTTCTTGGTAAAGGAATTGCTGTTTTGCCGTCAGAAGGTAAGATTTATTCACCTATTAGCGGTACAGTGGAGACTATTTTGGATACAAAGCATGCTGTCGGGATATCCGGTGAAAAAGGACTGGAAATACTTATCCATGTAGGATTGGATACCGTAGAACTGGGAGGAAAATATTTTGATGCTAAGGTAAAACAGGGAGATGAGGTAAAAAAAGGACAGTTACTGCTGGAATTTGATATGGAGGCAATAAAAAAAGCAGGATATGACATAACAACTCCGGTTATAATCATTAATTCTGAGAAGTATCTGGATATCTTGTGTACGGCAAATGAAAATATTGCCGTCGGTGATACATTATTGACGATAATACCATGAAATTAATAAGGAATATGGGAAATTAACTTTCCGAAAGGTTTTTATGGATAATTGTCTGGAATATGTTATAGAACCACTAAATGAAAGTAAAATATGTTACTGAAGACAACTTAATTAAAACTGAGTATACTGCAGTTTTAAGAGTTAGTTTATCAAAGGTACACGGCGAACGCAGGAAACTTTTGCAAAATAGCTTAATTTATTCTACTATAGGATTTGCTGTATTATTATATACCAAATCTTATAGTTAGGGTTTAATAAAGTTATTTTGCAATAGCCCCTTTACCAATAATTAATACTGCATCAGATATGGTTAATTCTCAAGTTTAACATTAGCATATCAATTTTTTAATCGCATCTTCAAAAATCTTAAGGCCGCAATTCACTTGTTCCTCTGTAATTACCAACGGTGCCAGAATACGGATAACATTGCCGTATGTGCCGGCGCTTTCCAGTACTAAACCGTTTTGTACCGCTTCTGTTACAATCTGTGAAACCAATTGGGGATTTGGGGTTTTAGAGGCTTTGTCTGTTACAAATTCAATACCCATCATACAGCCGACGCCCCTGATGTCACCGATTACCTCATATTTTTTCTTCCAGCCGTTAAATACCTCAGTAAGCTTACCGCTAAGCACCAAAGCACGGTCTGCCAGATGATCCCGTTCCATAATTTCGATAATCTTTAAAGCGGAAGCACACGCTAAAGCATTACCGCAATAAGTGCCTCCAATTGTTCCCGGGGAAACGAAGTCGAAGATTTCCTTTCCGGCGGTTACTGCACTTAACGGAATACCGCCTGCGATTGATTTTGCTGTTGTAACAATATCCGGAGCGCAGCCCGCTTCTTTCCAATATTCCGTAGCGAACATTTTACCGGAACGGCAGAATCCGCATTGTACCTCGTCGGCAATTAATAAGATGCCTTTTTCATCACATAATTTACGCAATGCCTTAACCCATTCTATCGGTGCAGGTACGAAACCGCCTTCACCCTGGATCGGCTCTAATACAATACCGGCAATATAATCAGCAGGGGAAGCTTCCTCAAATAAGGTTTCTATTTTTTTTATATAGTATTGGATGGCTTCCTCATCGGTTAAACCGTCTGGTTTTCTGTACAGGTTAGGGAATTCGGCCCTGTATATGCCGTCCGGGAACGGCCCCATGCCGGTTGCATAAGCTTTCTTTGAGGTCATTGTCATTGTTAACAAGGTTCTTCCGTGGAATGCACCTGAAAAAACGATGATGTTAGGGCGTTTTGTAAAGGCTTTTGCTATTTTAATCGCATTCTCATTTGCTTCTGCCCCGCTGTTTACAAGCATGGTGATTTTTTCGTCACCTCTTACCGGTACGATGGAATTCATTTTTTCAGCTAATTTTATATATCCCTCATGGGTAACAATATTCATCATTGCATGAAAATAATTCTCAGACTGATCCTTAAGTGCCTTAATAACCTCAGGATGGCTGTATCCGATATTTAATACACCGACACCGCCTACCCAGTCCAGAAAAAGGTTTCCATCCACATCTTCAAACATGGCACCTTCTCCTCTTTTGATGACGCAGGGGTAAGGACATTTGATTGCGGCAGGAATTGCTTTAGCCCTTCTTTCTAATATGGCTGCTGCCGCCGGACCCGGTAATGGGGTTTTTACCATTGGTAATGCTTCTCTTAACATAGTTATCCTCCATTTTATATTATATTGTATATCCGTTTATGAATTTTTTTGTATTTTTTGCAACTATTCAGCCACTGACTGGGGAGGAGGCGCCAAAACAAGTGCATTTTTACTTGTTTTGAGCGCCTCAACATAACTTTCAGCCGGTACGGCTGAACAGGTACCTTTATCTTTAATTTAACAGAATTTATATTCAGAGTGCTTTATTATAGATTTCCCTGATTTCCTCCTTAGTGAATACTCTTGGATGAGCATTGATTCCGGCGATGGAAATCTTAAAACTGTTTTCCGTCATCCATTCAATGTCGGACTCCATAACCCCAAGATCACCCAGCTTTTTCTTCAAATCCAAAGCCTCTAGTAATTTTTCTATTGTTTCCACACAATCCTGGGCACCGGTGCCGCCTAACAATCTGGATATGGTACTGAATT
>JAATEU010000371.1 GCA_015655565.1 Clostridiales bacterium | reverse complement strand
TTTTGTTTTTGTCCTTGCTAATTTATATGCAGCCATAGGTGCACAAATTACAATTCCCAAAACAGTACAGACCGTATATAATAAGGTAGTTAAAAACAGCTGGGAAAATTTAAAATTAATCCAAGTCTCAGCATACATATCAAAGCTAATACTGGCCGGTAAGGCCAGAAAATGCTGGAGCATATCATTATATGGCTTAAATGAGTTGATAAAAATCAACAAAAGAGGCAGCAGCCAAAATATGGAACAAATCAATATAACCCAGGATAATAAGCTGATATCTTTATGTTTTCTCTTCATTACACCTCAACCTCCCTAGATTTTGTAGCTTTCATCTGTATAACCGTAACTGCCAGCACTGCAATAAAGAAAACAAGTGATTTTGCTGTTGCAAGTCCATAATTACCATTTGTAAATGCCTCTCTATAAATATTATAGGCGACTGAAATAGTCGAATTAGCCGGTCCGCCCTTGGTAAACACCATAATCACATCAAATAGTTTAAAGGCAAAGGTCAGAGACGTAAATAAACAAATGGATATAGACGGCATAATTAAAGGTAATGTGATCTTCTTTGTAATCAACCATCTGGATGCACCGTCAATTTTAGCTGCTTCCAGGATATCAACAGGAACAGCAATGATCCCTGCTATATATGTAACCATGTAAAATCCAATATTCTGCCATACCGTCATAATTACAACCACATAAAAAGCTAATTTAGGGGTGCCTACCCAGCTCCAATTAAAAAACTCCCAGCCGGTCACGTTAAAAAGTGCCTCAAAACCAGGTCCAAAAATAAATTTCCAGATTAAGCTGATTGCCGTAAGACTGATAAGATGGGGGACATAGTAAAATGCCCGTCCCAGGCTGTTTCTTATCTTTTTTTGGGCAAGATTCAGTGCAACTGCCAAAGAAATAAGATTGACAATTACCACATAAAATACGGAATATTTTAAAGTAAACACTGCTGATTTTATAAACAGGGGATCATCCATAAATATCTTTTTAAAATTATCCAGTCCGGCAAAGGTCATATCTTTACTGATACCATTCCATTTAAAAACAGAATAGTATAGGTTCATCACAAAAGGAATATCCGACGCAAATAGTACAAATACTAAAGCCGGAACGGTGAAAACGGCAAAACATATTCCATCCGATATTTTTCTTTTCGTTTTGACACTCATTTTTTCGCCTCCCTATTTTATAAAGTAAAGGAGCTGCCGCAAAATATTAATTTATTAGTTTGAATTTTGCAGCAGCACCTTTTAAAATATACTATTTCAGCATATAGTTATTTACTACGGGGTAACCCAGCCTGCCTGAAGAGCCGCGATTGCATCTTCCACAGAAATTTCACCTAACATGTAACCTTGAAGCGTAGCTCCAACGGTTTCGTCTCCATAGCCGTCCGGATATAAGGTATGAATCCAGCCATTAGTCTTACCTGCTGTGATGTAGCTTGAAGCATCATTTGCCAGCTGACCGGCAACCTGATGCTCACCTGCCGCTGCCGGAACAGACCCGATTGTATTGCACATCCAGTCCAATCCTTCCTCAGAAGTCAATATATATTCAGAATATTCTTTTGCAAGATCCAGATTAGCAGAATCTTTGTTTACAATATATGTCCAGGAAACAGAAGATAAAAGGGTAGTGTCGTCGGGATTTTCACTTACAGGGCAAGGTAAGAAGCCAAGGTTTGCATCCGGATTAAATTCATCAAATGTAGCCTGGCACCAGTCACCCATATGTATAATAGCAGCCTCGCCATTTGCCAGCATATTTTCAGATGTTTCCCAGTCAATTTCCAATGGTTTATCAGGACCATATTCAACTGCTAAATCTAAAATCTTGAACAAATTTTTGTAATTCGGAGCAGTATCATAGGTTAAGGAACCGTCATTTATAGCTGCAACTGTTCCGGCTGCATCCAAAGACTTATCCATTAAGTAATGCGTAGCTAATTGTCCTAATACCCAGGTTTCTTTTGCTGCAAGTGCAAATGCTGTAATACCGGCTGCATCTAATTTTTCGCAAGCTTCCTCCAGTTGTGACACGGTTGTGGGGATTTCTGTAATTCCTGCTTTTTCAAACAGGTCCTTATTGTAAATAAGTCCCATATTTTCATAAGTCCAAGGCAGGGATTTTACATTTCCTTCTGCATCTTTTCCCGTGTTAATTGCAGCTTCATCAAATTTTGCCAACACATCCACATCATTGGTCCAATCATAAGCAAAATCATAATAAGACTTCGCCATTGTACCTGTCTGTACGGCAAATACATCTGGGACATCGTCGGAATTAAATTTTGCTTTTAACAAAGTTTCCATATCATTTGACGCATGCTGTACTTCTACTGTTACTCCCTGATGACTTTCTTCAAAACTTTTAATTAATTCATCATACCTTTCAAGACCGTATGCCTGACCATCAAATACAGTCAGCGTGACATCTTCACCTGACGTACCTGCATTAGTATCCTCACCTGAGGTTGCTCCTTCTGTTGCGGTATTATTACCGGGTTCTGTTGTTGCACCTTTACCGCAGCCCGCTAACATGAATACCACCATTGTAAAACTTAACAATAATGCAATAGACTTCTTAATCATAAATTTCCTCCTTAAAATCGTTTCATTAATAAATTACAACTATAGAAATAATGAAATTAAAAAGCTAATTATTTCATTGCCTCTGATAATTCCCCTAAAATAAGTAATACTGATTTTACACCTTCTGACAACGAAGCCACTTTAATCGGTTTTTGATTAATTATACATTCCACAAAATATTTAATCTCCGTATAATAAGCCCCCAGACTGGAAATATTAATGCCGGCTAAATCATCCTCCACATCATACTCCGGCTTTAAATCCGGGGATGTAACCGTTCCGTCTTGGTGATATATGCTCACATGCGGATCATGGAGACTGCTGAATACTACGGTGGCATTCTCAAAAGATGCTCTGTAATATGCTTCAAAAGGCATTTTGGAAGAGATATCCCAGGTTCCTTCCACAACGGCAAAGACATTACCGAATTCATAGGTGGTAACTACCTGATTTGGCATTCCGCTTTTAAATTTTGCTGCATGGACTTGATAACTATCCGGTTCACCAATCATGTATCTTAAAAAATCTGTATCATGTACATGCAGGTCCAAAATAACCGAGCCGCTCTTGTTTATATCATGGAACCAGTCTTCCCATCCCCATGTAGTATCTCCGCTTAATCTATGCATCATTATAGATTTAAGCTTTCCATAGGTCTTATGATCATAAACATCTTTTAAGAATTTATATTCCTCAAAACATCTGACTACCTGTCCAACCATGATCTTCACACCGGTTTTCTTTTCCATCTCTAATAATCTCCGGCAATCTTCCCTGCCCAGACAAACCGGTTTCTCTACAAAGACGTTAATTCCCTTCTCCATGGCCTGGATTGCCAAATCCCCATGCAAATAACTTGGAACACAGATGTGAACTACATCAACACCAGATTTTTCAATCAGGTCTTTGCCGTATTGGAATTTTTGAACACCTGTCCATAGTCCGGCTGCCCTGTTCAAAAATTCTTCTCTGCAATCAGCAGCAGCGGTTACCTGGATATCATAATACTTGGATAATTCTTTTAATGACAGATTATGTACCGTACCCATTCCACCACAACCGATTAGTCCTACTTTCATTATGGTACCTCCTTTCTTATTTATATTTTATTAGTTTGTCCACCCACCTTATTAATTACCTTTAAAAAAAACTCTTATTATCTAAGAGCATCCTCGCTATTCTTACATTAACTTGTTTTTCTTGATAAAAATCAGAACTTTTATCTTAATACAAATGATAACACTCACTATCTTCCTTGTCAATTTCTTTTTTAAATTTTAATAATTTTA
>JAATEU010000273.1 GCA_015655565.1 Clostridiales bacterium | reverse complement strand
GCAGCCTCGGATTTTGCGGCAGCCCCTTACAGGCCGTGAGAATTTATTGTTGTGCTTTCCAGTAATCGGCGATATCTTCTATTAAACCCGCCCTTTCGGTTTTACCTGCAAGATATTCCTGCATAAAAGCACCCACGGTTTTCCAGTGATCACTTGGAGCATTGTTGAAGGATTCAAAAATCTTACCTTCTGCCGCATATTTTTGAACGGAAATCCCCAGTGGATTTGTTACTTCTAATTCGATATTACTGAAGGCCGGAACTAAATTACAGGAATTCACCAGGAAGTCCTGCCCGTCCGCTTCGTCTGCAAGCCAGGAAAGGAAGTCTTTTGCCGCCTGCTGTTCTTCCGGTGTGGAGTCAACTCCATCAATCATGACTTGTTTTGTAGCTCCGCCGCAAAGATAAGTATTTACATTTGCATTGCCTGCCGTATCATTCTGGACTACCGGCATAATACCATATTCTGCGCCTTCTACAATATAATCGGCCATATTTGCATAAGCCCAGTTTCCATTAAACCAGAATGCAATATCCCCTTCCGCTAAACTGACGGCATTTAAATCATAATCCGCAGCTAACGGATCCGCACCGTTCATATTGTATTTCATTAATAATTCAAAGGTATCCATTAAAGAATTAAATCTGGCATTTGCTGATAAATCCTCTGTTCCTGCTTTCAGTCCGTCCGTAAATTTAATAGCTGTTGCCGCCGTACCATCCTGTTCTTCGTAAACCTGGGACAAATAATGGCCTGCAAGACTCCAGTCTTCCTTATTGATTGCAACAGGAGTTTCCATACCCCCTGCAACCAATTTATCCAGCAGCACTTTTAAATCATCCATTGATGTGATTGCCTCCGGATTAAAAGCTTCCCCTGTTATTTTTTCAATTGCGGTCTTATTGTAAACCAACCCCCTAGCCTCAATACAGAAAGGAAAGCTGTATAATGTATCACCAATCGAAATGCCGTATTGTTTGCCCCCGTTTGCCACCCAGCTTTCCCCGGATAAATCGATTGCTTTTTCAGCCGCAATATCAAGAATATCCTGCGGATCTCCCATAAATAAGGTGGGAGCTTCACCGGATGCATATCTCTTTGCAATGTCTTCAGCCGGTGAGTCACCTGTGGTCACATAGACTTCAACAGAAACTCCTGTCTGTTCTTCATAAGCAGATGCCATTTCTTCAAATTGTGTCTGAATTTCACTCTTTGTATTCAGCATTGTGATTGATACCCCTTCTGTAGAAATTGCTGTTTCTCCATTTTCAGATGTTTCCCCACTTTTTTGTGTTTCTGTATTTATCTCTGTTTCATCTGAAGTATCTGCGTTTTGCGTTGTACGGTTACTGCACCCTGCTGCCAATACTACAGTCATGGCAACTGCCAATAAAATGCTCATCATTTTCTTTTTCATACCTGATTCTCCTTTTTTTAATTGAGTACTCCCGGAAACACTCTCCATAACTCATATTCGTTTCCGATAGTACTCTGATTTTATTAGTTTTGATATACATTCCGAAATAGTAAAATGTACACCGGTCCAATATGAATCGTTTCATATTTTTCACATAAAAAAAGCTTGATTTGTAATATTTTTATAACACGCAAAGATATGAATCGTTTCATATTTAATTTTATATTACTACATAATTTCCCGCAAGTCAATAGTGCACAATGATACTTTATAAATAACAATACCATTGTGCAAATTATATATATTTCTTATAAAATTTCGAGTATGTTCGGCAAAGCCTTAAATAATACACGGAATTTTTATTTATAATCCTGATTCTTTATGATAATTTATTATTCTGCAGACTGTAAAGTTTAATCTATCACATTTTTCATAATATCTTTTGTCATAATTCCGGGAACATATCCGTTTTGTGCCTAAAAAGCCATTTCGTAAATTTTTCTTACATCAGCACGATTTAATCTTACAATTCCACCGATTGACTTATCTTCTCCACGAAATGCAATCTTATCCAACATGTCTTCAATATGATCCGTCGGGAGTTTAAAATCACCGAAAGAAACCGGCATGCCAAGAGATTTAAAATATGTTTCCGTACAATAAATTCCTTCTTTGGCTGCTTCTAACGTATTCTTACCGTCTAAGGGTACATCAAAAATTTCATGTGCATATCTTGCAAATCTCCCGGGCTTTTTTTCATATACATATTTCATCCAGGCGCCCATAATAATAGAAAGAGTAGCTCCATGCGGTGTATCATACATAGCACTCAGCTCATTTCCGATTTCATGCGTACCCCAATCCTGTACACGTCCTACACCAACCGTGTTGTTATGCGCAATGGAGCCGATCCACATAATCTCTGCACGATACAAATAATTAGATGGTTCTTCAAGCACTTTAGGACCTATTTCAACCAAAGTTTTTAAAATTCCCTCCGCCATTCGGTCAATAACGCCGATTTCATCCTCCGGTGTAAAATAACGTTCACAGATATGAGAAAACATGTCCACGATACCGCAGGCCGTTAGAAATCCGGGTAAGGAATACGTTAACTCAGGATTCATAAATACAACCTTAGGCCTGATAACCGGACTGCTTACCAATAACTTTTCACCTTTCTCCACGTTATTAACTACAGATACGGCACTTGACTCACTTCCTGTGGCGGGATAAGTCAAAACAACACCAACCGGAAGAGAGCTTTCCACCGCCTTTCCGGCATAAAAAAATTCCCATACATCACAATCATTTACGGCTCCAAGTGCAATTGCTTTTGCCGAATCAATAACACTGCCCCCTCCAATAGCCAAAATAAAAGAAATTCCTTTTTTTCTAACCAGCTCAATCCCTTCATAAACCAATGAAAGTCTGGGGTTTGGCAGTACACCGCCTAATTCGAAAGTTTGAATGCCATGATTATTCAGATCTTCTTTTATTCCTTCCAAAAGATTATCCTTGTACAAAAAAGGACCGTTGTCATGATGAATAAGAACTGTCTTAATACCGGTTTTTTTCAGTTCTTCTCCCACTCTTTGATGGACATTCCTTCCAAAAATAAAATTAGTATCAATACAAATATTAAAATCCCGAAACATAGAACATCTCCTTAAAAACTTTTTTATTAAAAAAACGCCTCCAGCTCAGATGCTTTTAATATCACATGAGCCGGTTTTTCCGACAGTAATTTATCTACATTACCGTCTCCATAAACTGCCGCAATACAATCAATATGACTCTCTCTTGCAGCTATGACATCTGTATAGGTATCCCCCACATAAACCGGCCGGAAACCGGCTAATATACATTTTTTCAACTGTTCAATCAATACTCTTTTTGAAATTTTTATACCATCTTCCGTTTCCTGTGAATACCAGCCCGTAAATAAAACATCCCACTTTTTCATATATAGAATTCTTTCTAAAGCTATTAACGGCTTTGCCGACACAATAAAACGGGGGATCTTTTCTTTCTTCATTCCCAGCAATAATGCTTCAATCCCCGGATATAAATCCGTATCAGGATATTCACTGACAGACCGGTAATGATGCTTTATTTCTTCTTTAAACTGATAAAAAAACCTGTCTGGAAGAGTCGGACGCACCGCCTTAAAAATGTCTTCCATAGATGCACCCAGGTTGCCCGCGTCTTTCATAAAACCGCCGTCGATATGTCCGCCTAATTTCACGGCGGCATACTCTATGGATTTCCAAACATCCGATCCGGTATCTGCCAATGTGCCGTCAAAATCAAATATCGCTGCATTATATTTCAATCTATACCTCCCTTACGAAAGCACCTTTTACTCCAGCTGGTTCCGGCAACCACCAGGAAAGACCCCAGGATAATCGGTATCGTAATCGATACGCCAAGCAGCAATGAAGTCATAACGGTTGATATAATCGGCAAAAAGTTGGATGCCAACACAACGACCAGCATATTTCCGCGTTTAATAGCCAAATTCCACAAAACATTAGCAATACAGGTTACCACAATGGATGCATAAGCGATCTGTGCCATAATCCCGGGTGAAAAATTTCCCGGCTCATCCGCAAAAAGAGCAATGATTCCAAGAATGATTCCGGAGCCTACCATATATATGCCAACGCCGTCTGCATCTTTGGTACCAATAAATTTCTTTGTTAAATTTGTATATAAACTCCAGGAAATTGCCACAACAAAACCCAATAAAAATGCCGGCATATCATCTTCACTTGTAATGTTCTTTACAAAATTAGGCAAGTCAAAAAGACCATTCCCAAGCTTTGCCACTACTATACCGATAAAGCTTAAGGAAACTCCGCCAATCAGCCATGGTGATGCTTTTTCTTTCAAAATCGGAACCGTAAATATCAAGGTAAACAAAGGCCATAAAAAACGTATCAGCACAAGGGTTACCACCGCTTCCTCGTTTGCTACCATGTTCATGGATACATAAGAAGAAGAGGTATACAATATAAATAAAAAACCACATGAGGGCCAATAAAGGCGGGGGACTTTTTTCCAATCTTTTATACCGCTTCCTGTTAAAGACTGCCGTAAAAGCACTGCGATACCGCCTATAAAGTTGACAAGTGCAGCAGCTGTGAATGCACCGAGGCTCGTACTTAAGGTTCTGGTAAAAACCGAACTTGTACCCCATATAAGGATGGTTATGAAACCAAAGATAGTATACTTTCTGGAATTCGAACTCATTAGCAATCCTCACATTTCATCAGTTATAACTCTTTAATGTACCATATAACAAATTAAGGAAACCATCAAAGTCTAACTCCAGGGCAGCTTCTGCATTGGGTTGTTTTCCTCTTGCCTCCATTGTCGGAACACGGCAGAGATCAACCATTGGATCTGTTCCCCTTAAATGTCTGTAATCACATACCGTCATTCCCCTTGTCAATTCACCCTTTAATTCTATATCAATATGCATATCTGCCGCTTTAATCAAATCCGGATTAATAATCCAGGCAACCGCACAGGCGTCATGCATATTGGCTCCTGAAAGTGCCGCACTTTTCACGGTGGAATCAAGAAAGAATTCTGTTAAATCCGCCGCCAGATTTGCTGCCTTTGTACCGATCTCCCTGAACTTCCCGATATGCTCTGCCGTGAGGCAGCACTGCCTTGTTAAGTTAACACCGCTCATTTTTACATGCATGCCGGAATTAAATACCCGGTATGCCGCTTCCGGATCAACGAAAATATTAAACTCGGCTGCCGGCGTCCAGTTGCCATATGTTACGGAACCACCCATAATACTTAATTCTTTCACTCTTTCAACGATACGCGGCTCTCTGTTAATTGCAGCTGCAATATTAGTCAAAGGTCCTGTCGCAATTAACGTCACATCCTCCGTATTCATAACTGTTTCTATCATGTAATCTACCGCATGCTTCTTTTGTGCCTGAACCTCCGGTTCCGGAAGCACCGGGCCGTCCATGCCGGATACTCCATGGAATTGGGGGGCGGTCACTAAAGGAGCCACCATGGGACAGGAATGACCCGGATATACCGGAATATCACTTCTTTCCAATACTTCAAGTACTTTTAATGCATTTACGGTTACCTTATCAAGTGTACAATTTCCCCCAATGGTTGTAATTCCCAGTACCTCAAGATGCCGTACCGCAAGCATAATGCCAAAGGCATCATCATGTCCCGGATCACAATCCAATATTACTTTCTTCATTTTCCTGATACCTCCATTCAATCCATGCAGATTTCGTTAAATACAGTTGTATTTCCCCATGAATTTTTCCAGTTCCTTCCTATGAGGGCAATTTCTCGCCCCTTTTTGATTCACCGTATAACCGGCTGCCGCATTACCCATTTTTAAACACCCTTCTAAAGAGCAGCCTTCCAGTTTTGCCGCGATAAAACCTGCATTATATACATCGCCGGCGCCTACCGTATCTACAACCTCCACCGGGTAAGCAGGTGCCTGTGCCTGCTTGTCTTTTGCCAGTCCTATCGAGCCGTCTTTCCCCATACGGACTATTATTGTTCTATCCTCTGTTACAAAAGCTCCGGCATTTTCCAGCCAATCTTCACTTTCACCTAAATAATAAAATTCATCCTTTGCTGAACCTAATACATAGGAACAATATTTTATAATTTCCATAACCGCTGTTCTATAGGAGGGATCTAAATTTCCATTATCGGCTCTTAGATTTAAATCAAAAGAAGTAGGAATTCCCGCTTCATATGCAACTTTAAATATTTTTGTAATTGTATGGCGGGCTGAAGTATCATAGACAAGCGCCATACCGGAAGAATGAACCCAGCAGGCTTCTTTAACAGCTTTAAAATTTACCTTATTCTCATCAATTATTTTGAATGCCTGAGCAACCCTCGGCCATCCCCAAAGATACCTTTCACCGGTTTCATCAATGAATGCGAAAACACCCACCGTATTTAACTCAGGTTCCACGATTAATTGTGCCGTATCTATTTTTTCTTCTGTTAAATCTTTTTGTATATATTTTCCGTATTGATCATCGCCAATCGAACCGAGAAAACCCGTTTCAACACCGAGACGGCTAAGTGCTACCGCTGTATTTGCAGCGGTCCCCCCGCCCTGCAGGCAGGGTTTGGGATATTCAATTCTTGTTTTTTCTGCATTTAAGAACTTTGGATAAGGCACAATGATATCTACATTGGCATCTCCGGCAATTAATACTCTACGCATTTAAGGAAGCCTCAATGAACGCTTTTAATTTAACTGGATCTTTGCAGCCTTTATCCGGATCGGGACGGTCAAAATTAGTCCAGCTGTAAGAATCAACACCATAGGGATTTGTCTCATGAATTGCCTCCGCAACATTTGAAGGGTCCAACCCTCCTGCAATGATGCACGGTACCTTCGTACTATCAATAATTGCCTTGTCAATGGAACGGTCATGGGTCAAACCGGTTGCGCCAATATCCGCTGCCGATACCGCTTTCGTATCAATTAAAAAGAAATCGGATACACCTTCATATTGCTTTACATACTCAATAACTTTCTGCTCTTCCAGCGGAACACCCTGCAGCACGGGCAGCGCCTGCATAATTTTAAGTCCCGGAAATCTGTTTTTTAGCTCCTGTACTTCATCCGGCGTAATTCCTTCAATATCACCTGATAAATGTAAAACATCCGGTACAACTGCCTTTAAGTTTTCTGTAATTTCCTCTATATCCTCCGCAACCGTTAAACCAATCTTTACGGCTTCCGGCTGTACGCCTTCAAATATTTCCCTCGCTTTTTCACAGGTTAACTGGCCGGGAGTACGTTTTATCTTTCCATAGGATACTCCAATGTGGTGCCCGCCCATGTCAATAACCATTCTTGCATCTTCTACCGTTCTAATTCCGTAAATTTGCACTTTTACATCTGCCATAATTTATTTCCTCCTTTTTGCTTCAAAAGCTTCCATAAAAGCTTTTGTTGAAAATACAGTCTTCTCAAGTCCTGCACCTTGTGCAACCCTGGTAATAGGCGGAGGTGACACAAAGCTTTTCTTTAATAACTCAACCTTTGAAAATACCTCCGCTATCTCACCGTCCAATAACACTTCACCTTTACACATTACAACAGCTCTCTTAAAATTATCTGTTACAAATTTCATATCATGGGAAATCGTAATGCAAAGTTTTCCTTTTTCCTTCAGTGCTTCCACAATTCTGCAAAGACGCTTATTGCCTTCTACATCCTGCCCGCAAGTAGGTTCATCAAAGATAATGGCTTTGGGATTCATCATAATAATAGCACCAATTGTACAGAACTTTTTCTCCGTACCTGTAAGGTCAAAAGGATGCATATCCAATTTATCCTTCAAGTTGCAGATATCTGCAACAAACTCCAGCTGTTTATCAATTTCTGCCTGTGTCATTCCAATCTGTTTCGGACCAAATTCGAATTCTTTCCGGACTGTCTCAAGGAAAAGCTGATCATCCGGATTCTGGAATACATACCCAACCTCTTTCGACCACTGTGCTGTAGAACGATTGTTAATATCTTCTCCGTCAATAAAAACCTGTCCGGAGGTAGGACGTAAAATTCCATTAAAATGCTTTACAAGGGTTGTCTTTCCGGCGCCATTCTGACCAATAACAGCTACAGGTTCTGTTCCTTCAATGACTAAATCCACTCCCTTTAGAGCTTCATCGCCTGTAGGATATACATGTTTCATGCCTTTAAGCTCTATTCTCATTTCGCCAGCGCCTCCTTTACTGCAGCAATGGCGGGACTTTCCTCTATTTCTATCTCTCCGTCATAATAACCGCGTTTTTTAAGTTCCCGGCATATATTGGCATAATCAGGCATTTCAATATTATGGGACATAACTTCAGGATCGGTGAATATCTTATGCGGTGTATCAACAGCAACTACTTTGCCGCCATCCAGCACCATAATACGGTCCGCACAACGGGCAACACGCTCCATATCATGATCTACCATAACAACTGTAATTCCTTTTTTATTTAATTCTTTTACGATATCAAAGATTTCTTCACTTCCTAAAGGATCCAGCTGCGTCGTACACTCATCCAGTACAAGAATGCCCGGCTCCATAATAAAGGTAGAACCAAAAGCAACTCTTTGCACCTGACCGCCGGATAATTCCAGAGGATTCTTATGAATAATATGGTCTATCCTCATCTG
>JAATEU010000287.1 GCA_015655565.1 Clostridiales bacterium | reverse complement strand
CTATAACGGGAAAATCTTCAACATATAACTTCCTAATTGCTTCTGTTCCCAAATCATCATAGGCAATTACCTTTGAATTTACAATTTTTTTAGATAATAATGCTCCTGCCCCACCAACTGCAGCAAAATAAACACACTTATTTTTTATTATGGAATCTATTACCTCCTGATTTCTTTTTCCTTTTCCTATCATTCCTTTTAATCCGTGTTCCAGTAAAAGAGGTGTATACTTATCCATCCGGCTGCTGGTAGTCGGGCCTGCTGAGCCGATAACCTGGCCTTGTTTCTCCGGTGTCGGACCAAGATAATAAATTATATTATTAGTTAAATCAAAAGGGGTTTCTTCTCCATTTATCATACTTTCATACATTCTTTTATGTGCAGCATCTCTAGCGGTATAAATGATACCTGTCACATATACATAATCACCTGCGTGTAAATCTTTTATAATTTTTTTCGTTATTGGAGTTTTAATATACTTATCCACATTCCTTCTCCTTTTTTATGATTTTATCCACAATATTTTAACTTAAAGTACATTTTTGTTGATTAATCTATGATTATTTTCCAGAAAGGTTGATAAAAAATCACTACGTTCCTGTTTGATATATAATTTTTCTGTATTTATATTGATATATAAATTTTTTTGCATTTCATTATAAACCACGCCAACTCTCTTGCATAATCAAAACCCCGTTTTGATTGCTCCCCGGCATAAGACATTCGTAGGGATGAAAAAACACTTTCTGAGCAACAAACATCTTTATTATTTTTATAAAATTCTGGTTATGTGGCGGTTAACATGACAACAGATATTAATAGCAACGGGCAAAGCGGCAATATGTGTCGGATATGTTTCAATATTTACTCCCAATGCCGTAATAATTCCTCCAAGGCCTCCAGGTCCAATTCCCAATTTATTTATTTGATCTAATAATTCTATTTCTAAATTCTTAATATGTTCCAGGTTAGAGTGTTCCTTTAAATTTCTGGTTAAGGCCTTTTTCGCTAAAATTGTACATTTCTCAAAACTGCCGCCAATACCAACCCCAACTACAATAGGCGGACATGCGTTAGGACCTGCTAATCGGACTGTCTCAATAATTGTATTTTTTACCCCTTCAATCCCATCTGAGGGTTTAAGCATATAAACCCTGCTCATATTTTCGCTTCCAAATCCTTTTGGGGCAACCGTGATTTCAATATTAGATCCGGATATAATATCATAATGTATGATTCCAGGTGTATTATCCCTTGTATTCACCCGCAGGAGCGGATCACGAACTACCGACTTTCTTAAATAACCCTCTTCGTATCCCTGTCTTATACCTTCATTAATGGCATTCTCCAGATTTGTTCCCTCTATGTGTACCTCCTGCCCAATTTTAAAAAATATGATTGCCATTCCCGTATCCTGACAAATAGGGATATTATCCGTTTTAGCAATTCTCATATTCTCATTTAACTGCTCAAGAATCTGTTTTCCTATTGGTGACCGCTCTTTATTTACAGAAACTTTAACTGCTTCTTCCATATCACAGGACAGTTGGTAATTCGCTGCTATACACATTTCTTTAATATTTTGAATAATTATATCCGTATGAATCGTTCTCATTTATGGCTCCTTTCTTTTATCAGAGCACCCTCAAAGAATCCTATAAACTATTTTCTGACATTCTAGATGCTGTTAGAAAACTTAAAACATTTTTATGATATCCCATGTATGCTTTTACACCGGCCGCCCGAGTAAAATGAGGATACCCCTCAGATTTGTTTCTGATAGTACTCTTAAAAGCTTTAATTACCTGGGAAGTTTAACCTGACTTTCCCGGAACAAGGTACATTACTTTTAAAAAATAAGCCTTATGCCGTAACAGTAACGGATTATTAAAAAATACCGCGTATTTTTCAATTTCATTACTATTCCGGTTCAGGCTTATTTTTTATTCCTCTAAATTATCATTTGACTGGTATTCATTGTCTTCTTCTAAATTTTCTTCATAACTATCTTCCTCTATTGAATTATCCTCTGTAACCGGGTTATCTGATATCTCATTTTCCAATTCCTGTTCCAGTTGTTTTATTACCTCTTCATCCGAAGTCTGCTCATTGTTATCTCTGACTTTTGCTATACTTGCTACGGTAATATCATTGTTAATATCCATATTAATTAACTTAACACCGGAGGTGATTCGTCCTAAATTGGATATTCCATCTATCATTAAACGGATAATGATACCTTCTGTCGTAATAATCATGATTTCATTATTTTTATTTACAGCTTTAACACCTACAACATATCCTGTTTTTTCAGTAATTTTATAACATTTTACACCTTTGCCGCCTCTTCTTTGTACTGAGAACTCTTCCATATTTGTTCTTTTTCCCATACCCTTTTCCGATACAAAGAGCAAATATTCACCTTGTGAACTAAGCTGCATTCCGATTATTTCGTCATTGTCATCAATATTCATTCCAATCACACCCATGGAGGTACGGCCTGTTTTTCTTACATCCTTTTCATTAAACCGGATACACTGACCGTTTCTGGTTACTAAAATAATATCTTTTTT
>JAATEU010000454.1 GCA_015655565.1 Clostridiales bacterium | reverse complement strand
CAAAGATTGCCTTTGACCTTTTAAAACGGCAGGGCCCCACGGCAGTAGAGGAAGGTCAAAAGAATATAGTATCTAAGGCTGCCGTTGATACTATTGATGCCATTATTTATTTGGCAGGCTTATCAGGCAGCTTTGTAGAAGATACATTTTTCGGAGGATTTGCCCATCCTTTTTACAATGCAACGACAAGAATTGCAAACACCCGTCATAGGCTGCATGGTGATAAGGTTGCTTTTGGTTTATTAATCCAACAGGTATTGGAAAATAAACCTGAAGAATACATCATAGAAACTATCAAAGATTTTAACCGATATCATCTTGCATTAACGCTTGAGGACATTGGCATAAAAGAAAATGCCGCATCAGAGGTGAGTAGTATTTCCGCCGGTATCCTAAAAGAATTTGATTCATATACGAAATTGGGTTTTGGAAAAACAGCGGAAGAAATTGAAGAGGCTATATTTAAAACAGACTTATTAGTGAAAAAGGTATTAGGTTAATCGGATATTTGAAATTGATTGTGGAGGAGTAAAGGATGCGCGCAAGGCCAAGAAAAGCATTGGACCAAATAAATAATTATGTTGCAGCTAAGACCATAGAATCGGTAAAGCGTGAGCATGGATTAGATAAAATAATTAAGTTAGCTGCAAATGAAAATTCCCTGGGGTATTCTTTACGTGTTAAAGATGCCGTTAAGCAATCCCTTGAGAGTTTATCCTGTTATCCGGATATGAATTGTACTGTTCTGAGAGAAAAACTTGCAGAAATCCATAATATTGATAAGGAAGAATTAATCTTTGGAAATGGATCCTTTGAACTGATTTCCATTGTGGCACAAACTTTTTTAGAAGAAAATGATGAAGCTATAACGGTTGACCCTTCTTTTGGATGGTATAAAAACGTAACCTGGCAAATGGGCGGAAAGGTAGTTAGTCTGCCGCTTAAGAATTTTAAGGCAGACTTAACCGCAGTAATGGAAAGTATCACGGAAAAAACAAAAATAGTATGGTTATGCAATCCCAATAATCCCACCGGTACGATTGTGCAAAAAAGCGAACTGGACCGGTTCTTATTAAATTTAAGAAAGAATATTGTTTTAGTATTGGATGAAGCATATATCGATTTTGTCCAGGAAGAGGATTTTCCGGATTCCGTCAGTTTGATTGGCAATTATAAAAATATTATTATTCTCAGGACTTTTTCAAAAGTATATGGATTAGCTTCCTTCCGGATAGGGTATGGAATAGCTTCAAAAGAAATCATTGGTTTTCTGAATAAAACACGGCTTCCGATTAATGTAAATACCCTTGCTCAGGTAGCCGCAATTGCAAGCCTTGAAGATCCTGATTTTAAAAAACGGGTTCTGGAGAATAACAAAAAAAGTATAGAACTTTATTATGACGCCTTCGATAAATTAGGCCTTTCTTATGTAAAAACAAATTGTAATTTTATATTATTTAATACCGGATTGGATAGTGAATGGGTTGCAGGTGAATATCTGAAAAGAGGAATTATCATAAGGGCAGGCGGTGAATTTGGGTTATCCACCTGGGTAAGGATAACCATTGGGAAATATGAAGAGAATGAACTGGTCATTCAGATATTAAAAGAATTATTGGAAGAAAATAATGGTTCGGCAATTTAATTTAACCGGCAAAGAAATCCTGCGGAAAACAAAGAAAAGAGGAGAATAATTTTATGGGAAAGAAAAAAGTGTGGGAAATAATATTACCGTTGATACTTTTGGTAATAATTGTTTCAGGATGAAGGGTAAAGAAACGGTGTCTTCTGATAATACGAAAGCAAAAACCGTTACCGGAGGTGAAACCGCTACGGAAGTAACGGCTTCGGGAGATACTGCGGAGGAATTGGAGCTCAGTAATATTACATTGAGGTTTGGTGCAACAGGCTGGGAATCACAAAAAGCACTTTTAGAAGCGGCAGGATATGCGGATACACCCTATAAGGTAGAGTATTTTACTTTTCAGGGCGGTAATCTGACACTAGAAGCCATGGCTGCCAATCAGATTGATCTTACGGGCACCAGTGAGATACCGCCGTTGTTTGCATCTTTAGCAGAGAACGGCGGTAATTTTAAAATTATCCTGATTAATAATTCAAACACCCAGAATCAGGAGCTGATTATACCGGCAGGTTCAGATATAACCGGTATTACAGATTTAAAAAGAAAAAAGGTGGGATATATAAAATCTACAACAGCACATTATTTTCTATATAAAATGCTTGAAGCGGCAAGCCTTTCCTGGGAAGATATTGAATCCATACCAATAACAACGGCGGATGGGGTGACTGCATTAATTGGAGGGGAACTGGATGCTTTTGCAAGCTATGGCAACTCAATTAATTCTGCAAAAGCAAATGGCGCCGCTACCTTGGAAACTGCAGAAAATATTCTTTCCGGTAATTTTCCTTATGAAGCTACCCCGCAGGCTCTGGCAGACGAATACAAGCGGGCTGCAATTGCAGATTATATGGCGCGTATGGAACTGTCAAATCAATGGTCGGCAGAGCATGTAGAAGAATGGGCACAAATATCTGCAGACCCTTCCGGATTAACTTATGAAGAGAATTTAGAAATCCTGAAAAGAGGATATGAACAAAGAAATACCCATATTTTGCCCATTTCGAAAGAGGCAATTATATCGGAACAAAGTATCGCCGATGCTTTTTATTCCATCGGACTAATAGAAACAGAAATAGATGTCAGTACCTTATATGATTACAGTCTGTCGGAAGATTATGAAGCGGCCCTTGAAAAACTTAATAAAAAAGATAAATAAAAATAAACGGGAAAAAAAGGATTGCTGCAAAACGAAAGGTTTGTATCTGATTGGCTTTGCAGCAGTCTTTTTTATGTAAGAAAGAGTCTGACCTGTTAGTCTCTTAAGCTGATGCGCTGTCACTTCGCGGCTGAATAGTTACAACAATTCTATAAGTTATCATATAAATCTTCAATAAAGGTAAGGCTTCCCTTATAACCTGCATAGGTCCGGTTGAAGATTAACCGGTCTGTAATTGGGAACGAAATTGCACTCATTTGAATATCCCTTGACATGGCAAATTCCCTTTCATTGGT
>JAATEU010000501.1 GCA_015655565.1 Clostridiales bacterium | reverse complement strand
GTCCGGGACGGTTAAAAGTGCTGCAGGGCAGAAATGAACAGGGCATGTGCCATGCGGCGGCGGCTTTTGCAAAGCAGAGCAACAGAAAGAAAATCATTCCCTGCGCATCTTCCGTAGGACCTGGCGCTGCCAACATGGTAACCGCGTGCGCAACGGCAACCGTAAACAACATTCCGTTATTGGTTTTCCCGGCGGATACGTTCGCTTCCCGTCAGCCGGACCCGGTGCTGCAACAGCTGGAGCAGAGCAGCAGCCTTGCTATAACCACCAATGATGCGTTTAAGCCGGTTTGTAAATATTGGGACAGAGTAACGCGCCCGGAACAGATTATGACGGCGTTAATCAATGCAATGCGTGTTCTGACCGATGCGGCTGAAACAGGCGCGTGCTGTATCGCTCTTCCTCAGGATGTGGAAGGGGAAGCTTATGACTTCCCGGAGTACTTCTTCAAAAAAAGGGTGCACAGAATCACAAGGCCGGCAGCGGTAGAAGAAGAGCTGGAAGACATTGTGGAAGTGATTTCAAAGGCCAGGAAACCGCTGGTTATCGTAGGCGGCGGCGTCCGTTACTCCGAAGCGGGTGAAACCGTTGAAAAATTCTGTGAGGAATTTAAGATTCCGTTTGGGGAAAGCCAGGGAGGAAAGAGCGCGTGCAAATCAAGTCATCCCTATTGCCTGGGCGGCATTGGCGTGACAGGTACATATGCTTCCAATGTTATTGCAAAAGACGCTGATGCAGTAATTGCAATCGGTTCCAGATTATCCGATTTTACAACAGGCTCCAAGAGATTGTTTCAGAAGGAGGATGTGAAGTTCGTAACCATTAACAACAGCAGATACCACGCATATAAAATGGATGCCGTCAAAGCGGTAGGCGATGCCAAAGTTACCGTAGAGGCGCTGGCCGGGAAGTTAAGGTCCAAAGGCTACGTATCCGCGTACAGCGGAGAAATTGAAAAGGCAAAGGGAGTATGGAATAAGGAAATGGAGCGCCTTGCAAACATCGCTTATACGGGCGGTGACTTTGAACCGGTTATTAAGGCGAGAGATCCGAGAACCATACCGGAATTCGTAAAGCTGACCGGCGGCAGACTCACACAGACGGCGGCTCTGGCTGCCATTAGAAGGACGGTTGATGAGGATGCGACCATGATTACGGCAGGGGGTTCTTTGCCCAGCTGTATGCAGCGTATATGGACAACGGATAAACGCGGCGGATATCACGCGGAATACGGATATTCCTGCATGGGCTATGAAGTGGCCGCTACACTGGGCGTTAAATTCGCAGAACCGGATAATGAAGTATATTGTGTAGTCGGCGATTCCAGCTTTCAGATGCTGCACAGTGAAATTATGACGATTATGCAGGAAAGACAGAAGGTGAACATTCTGGTATTCGATAACTGCGGATTCGGCTGTATCAATAATCTGGAAATGAACCACGGTATAGGCAGCCTGGCAACGGAATTCCGTTATACGGACGGAAAGAAGCCGTGCGGGGACCTGATTCCGGTGGACTATGCGAAAATCGGCGAAGGCTATGGTTTAAAAACATACACCTGCAGGACCGTCAAAGAACTGGCAGCAGCGCTGGAAGATGCAAAGAAACAGGAAATTGCGTGTCTGTTTGATTTGAAGGTTATACCGAAAACCATGACGGACGGATATGAATCCTGGTGGAACGTAGGTCTTGCCGAGGTTTCTGAAAAAGAGAGTGTGAGAAAAGCCTGGGAAGGCGTGAAGGCAGGACGTGAGGAAGCAAGAGATTATTAGTTCAGGAGGGAACGGGCATATGAGCAAATTATTTGGTTATCCGGAATTTGACGCGGCGGGAGAAAAGGTTCTGACAACCTGTGACAATGAATATCAGGCGATGATGATGGACATCCGCGTTTACCGCATGAAGGCGGGAGATGTCAGGACGTTTAAAAGAGACGGAGAAGAAACGGCGGTTCTGCTTCTTGCGGGAAGAATTATCTATTCCTTCAGCAAAAGGAAGGAAAACGTCAGCAGAAAAGATGTGTTTACGGAAGGTCCGTGGTGCGTGCATGTGTGCACCGGAACCGGGGTTTCTGTCACGGCAGAGACAGAATCGGAAATTTTAGTGCAGTGCACGAAAAATGAAAAGGAATTTCCTGCGAAGTTATACAAACCGGAAGATGCGCCCTGGGGATATTCCTGCAAAGGCAAATTCGGCGGCGTGGCACAGAGAAGAGTAAATACGATTTTTGACCATGATATTGCTCCTTATTCCAACATGGTGCTGGGCGAAGTTTTAAACGACAGAGGAAACTGGTCGGGATATTTGCCGCACAGACATCCCCAGCCGGAAACCTATTATTTTAAATTTGACCGTCCGGAAGGATTTGGGGCAAGTTTTGCGGGAGATCAGGTATTCAAGAGCACGGACGGAAGCTTTTCCGCGATTCCGGGAGGAGAATTACATCCCCAGGCGGTCGCACCGGGATTTCAGATGTATACCTGCTGGATGATCCGTCATATTGAAGGCAATCCGTGGCTTCAGACAGACCGTTGTGAAGATGAGAGGTATACATGGCTGCATGATGCAGAATTCTGATTGCAGAAGCGTTGCTTGAGGATAGAGGAATACATGGCAATAGAAGGGAAACACGGCTATTTTGGTTTGAATGAAGCGATGGTACAGGGAAGATATAAAATGTAAAACGCCATATGGAAGTGTTTAATACCCTTTACCGGAGATATAAAAAAACCCCTAACCCTGCATATTTTTAATTATGCAGGGTTAGAGCGTGTTTGAAAAATCAATCGCTCCTTACCTCCCGCAAAGTGGAACACCCAACCCGGCACCAGCATTTTTCAAACACGCTCCAGGGCATTTTTTCCATTTTGGGTGGAAACGTATTCCGAGTTTGAATCAAAAATTATTTTAAGTTCTGGGAGGCAAACGATAAGTATACAATTCACCGATATAATAAGTAGTTATATATTCTAAAACTTCCCCGGTTTCTATATGGGTTGTATGAGAAACCTTTAATAAAGCTTCTTCATCAATTTCTAATAACTTCTTTTGTTCTTTGGTTGGTAATGTAGCTGTTATTTCAAAATTTTCCGTATAAAATATCTCATAACCTAAACTTTTTACATATTTGAAAAAGGAATGCTCTAACTCTGCAGCGGGAATCGTTGGTATAATCTTACATGGGACATAGTCATAACTGATTGATATATTCCTATTATTACCTGTACGAAGTCTGGTAAAATAGTGGACGAAATCATCTTTCTTAATGTTTAATAAGGCCAATATAAAGGAAGGTATTTCTGAACCGCGCATGATTCTATATTTAATTAATTTTGCTCCGGCTTTTAATCCTACAGCTTCCATATCAGAAGTAAAACTATTTGTTATATGAAAAATATTTTTGCGGACTAAAGAATTTGTGACAAAACTGCCCTTACCGGCAACACGTTTGATAAAGCCATCCGATGTCAGCCGGGAAAGAGCCTTATTTACTGTCATCCGACTTGTATTGAATTTTTCGCATAAAACAGATTCTGTAGGAATCTGATCGCCTGTTTTTAATTCTTTATTTTTAATTTTATCTAAAATATATTCACTGATTTGTATATACTTTGGAGTTGGTGGCATAAATTAACCTCTACATTTCTATTTATATAAACATATTATAATGTAAAGTATTACAAAAGTCCAGTCTATAAAACTGAAAAAGTTACTAAAATAGAATAAATAAGCTTGCATAATATAGTGATATATGATAATATAAGTTCTATATTAAATGTATATACAAATAAATTATAGGTCTATACAAAGAAAGGAGGAATATGAAAAACCTAATATTGGTTACACATGCGGAATTTGCAAAAGGCATTATTACTTCAGCTGACTTAATACTTGGAGGGACAGAAAGTATTAAATATGTCAGTATATCCGCAAAGGAAACAGTAATTAACGTAGTGAAAGCCATAAGAGAAACTATGGAAAGCTTTCAGGAAAAGGCTCCTGTCATTATTGTTACCGACATAGCAGGCGGGAGCACAACACAGGCAGCCATGCAGGTTATGAATAAGCAGGAGAATACATATGTGGTAACCGGCTTGAATTTGGGAATGCTGCTTGAAATAATCTGTGCAGATATTTCCAATGAGACGGGTAAAGAAACCTGCAAAGAAATATTAAGGGACATAGTGAATAATTCGAAGGAGACAATTCAATTAGCAAATGATTTATTAGAGGAAACAGAAAAAAGTTCAAATGAAGAATTGGAGGAATTGTAACTATTTAACTGCTGTCTTCCGCAAGCTATTTTCATATGTTTTTTATGAAAATGCAGGGTCAGGCGGTTCCCAAATAAGCGTAGGTAAGGAGGTTGCAGACATGATCAAATTATTAAGAGTGGATGACAGGCTGATTCATGGACAGGTTGCAGTCAGCTGGACATCCTTCCTTAGTGCGGATACCATCGTTGTTGCGAATGATAAAGCAATTGATGATAAAATGATGCAGATGGCATTCAATATGGCAAAGCCGCCTCAGGTAACACTGTCAATTAAGTCGTTAAAGGGTGCGGCAGCTGTTATTAATAACCCAAAACATGAAGAAAAAACAATTTTTGTTGTAACGGCAAGTGCAGAAGATGCTTTTTATCTGGCAGATAACTGTCAAAGTATTACGAATGTTTGTCTGGGCGGTATAAGGCAGGCATCCGGTAAGAAAATGATAGAAAGACAGGTATATTTGGATGATGAAGACATTCAGGCTATCAAAAAGATTCATGAACTGGGAAGAAATGTTTACTTACAGGCGGTACCGACTGAAAAAAAATTAACTTTTGAAGATGTAATGAAAGAATATAACAGAAAGGAGTCTAAAACATGTTAGGAAAAGCACTTATTCTTGGGATATTAGCAGGTTTTGCTATTTGGGATGGCCGTATATTCGGGCAGCATATGTTTGAAAGACCAATTGTATTAGGACCCTTAGTTGGTCTTATATTAGGAGATATCCATACGGGTATCGTCATGGGAGCTGCATTGGAGCTGGTTATGATGGGAGTAGTAGGAATCGGAGCCGCGACTCCCCCCGATGTTGTTTCCGGCGGGATTTTAGCAACGGCATTTGCAATTATGTCCGGATTGGATATTGATGCGGCAGTC
>JAATEU010000377.1 GCA_015655565.1 Clostridiales bacterium | reverse complement strand
TACCAGTTCAGACTTTACATAGTTATAGACATCAAATTCTAGTCCTGCCATCCAGTCTTTTGACCATGCTTTTTTCGGTGTACCAATGTCTGAAAAAACAAGCTGGCAGCCGATTTTCCCATCCACATTGTGTTGGAAATACTCGGCTGCCACATTCTCCACTACCTTATTTAATTTACTGTCCGGATTATTTGGCGCATCCGGTTCTAAAAGCCTTGCATCAGTTCCTAAGAGTCTCGCTTCATGAGTGATTTTTAAAAAATTATCCACACTGGGAGCAACACCGCCATCCCGGATATTTTCCGCCCTGACCACAAAATCCTCCATGACTTGCTTTACATACCAGTCCGGTTCGCTTTCCACGATGATATATTTTCCCCCGCGCAGTTTTGGTACAGGTAAATCAAGCATATCAGCGGTCTGCACATCTGCTACTTCCCTAAAAGTAAGCATAAGCTCCGGCAGATTGGTAAACTTATTGAATCTGCTCTTAAACCGGAATCCGCTTCCCTCTACCGTCAGTTCCAGTGCCGTTGTCACTTCGCCAAAATTAACGGCCCATGCATCAAAATGACGGATTCCCATTCTCTCAAGTGCTTCCTTTTGCAGATATAACTGCATGACATACAGTTCGCACATGGTATTGGATACCGGAGTTCCCGTTGCAAATACAATCCCTCTGCCGTTTAGTTCCGTAAGATACTGACATTTCAATTGCATATCCGTTGCTTTTTTTGCACCGGAACCGGAAATACCAGATACATTGTTCATTTTTGTAAAGATGGCTAGGTTTTTAAAATTATGGGCTTCATCCACCATGATGGAATCAATCCCAAGCTCCTCAAAGGTAATCAAGTCATCTTTTCTACTTTCATCAGAAAGGGATTTTAACTGTTCTTCCAGCTTCTTTTTCTGGCTCTCCATCTGTTTGACCGTCCAGCGCTCCCCTTTTTCTTGCTTGATTTCCTCAATCGCATAAGACAGTTCATCAATCTGGTCATTTAGCATTCTCTCCCTTCGCTCTTGGGATATCGGGATTTTCTCAAATTGTGAGTGGGACATAACAACACAGTCATAGTCCCCGACTGCAACCCTTGAAACGAACTGCTTTCTACGGCCCTTTTCAAAGTCCCGTTCCGTTGCCACCAAAATATTTGCGGAAGGATAGAGCCTCATAAATTCCCCTGCGGTCTGTCCGATTAAAGCCTTTGGCACCACCATGACATTTTTATTAGCAAGCCCCAGACGTTTTTGTTCCATACAGGCTGCCATCATCGTAAAGGTTTTGCCAGCTCCCACCGAGTGGGCAAGCAGGGTATTCCCTCCAAGCAGGATTCTTGCTATTGCATTTTTTTGATGTTTGCGAAGCTTAATTTCCGGATTCATGCCTGGAAATTGTAAATAAGAACCATTGTAATTACGGAGTCTTATATTATTGAATGTATTATTATAATACTCCACATACTTTTTTCTTCTTTCCGGCTCCTTAAATATCCAGCTCTTAAATGCCTCCTTCATTTGATTCTGCTTTTCCCTTGCCAGCATGGTTGCATTCTTATTAATCACATAATGTACTTTTCCATCGGCATCCTCTACACGATCACGAATAGTTACGGTCCTCAAGTTCAAGGTTTCCTCTAAAATGCTGTATGCATCCATCCGGTCTGTGCCGCAAGTTTTCGTAGCTACAACGGAATGATTGTCCATTCTTTTATTTTCTATAAACCAGCTCTGGGTGTAAATATTAAATTTAATCTGGATACCAGAATTGTAATATTGACTCCTTACAGCCCTTGCCCGCTTTGGCGTGTTTAACAGTTCATAAATAAACCGCTCGTAGTCCGCCGGCTCAATCCATGTGCTTCCAATACGAACCTCGATCTCGGAAGCATCCAGATCTTTTGGCTGCACCTTGGTAAGTGCCTCTGCATTGATTCCAAACAGTTCTCCGTTTTCCGCTGCATAAGCCTTGGCAATCCGAAGTTTGTCCCTGACATTACCGGAAAGATATTCATCCGCAGTTTTCCATCCCATGTTTAAGTTATTTTCGTTATATTCCGTTGGATCAAGATAAATCAACCCTGTCAGCTCTTTAATAAGTACCTCTCTCTTTACTTCAGCTTCTGCATCAAAAGACAGGGTACTGCCCTTTGGCAGCTGCTCCATCACCTTGCCGATATCTTGATCATAAAGGCTTAACATAAAAGGAAGGTTAACCGTACCATATTCGCTGATTGAGATGTTTAATGCTTCTACAGCGGTTTCCACTCTTCCCACCTGATTTTTAGGACGGATGGTCTGCTTATAGAACATATCTGCCTTTTCCACCCGCCCCTCTTCGTCAATAACCTCCAAGGAGCATAAAAGCGGATAATCCGCATCATCTCTAAAAGCCTGCATACTTCCCCGTCCGGTAAGTGGACCATAATGCTTTACATAGGTATCATACTTTTCATTCAGAAGAATCTGCTGGAATTTCAGTTCCTCTTCACTGCACCCTTCTGTCTGAAGGAAAATAAGCTGTCTGGTCACGGTACGGATCTCATCCATCAGACAAACACGTTCCTCCACGTTTGCAGCTACCTCCTTCCGGTACATTCTAGAATTCTCCCGGTAATACAGCTTTCCCTCCACAAAGGTATAGGTATAGTTTTTCACATCCGGATCGGCATCGATCATATCAAGTGTCGACTCCTCTGTATCAAGCAATTCCTCCACTTCTGTGATTCTGCCGCTTAACTGTTTTACCGCTTCCATGAGGGCGGATTCCAAATCATAATTTTTCTCATGCTTGAGACAG
>JAATEU010000029.1 GCA_015655565.1 Clostridiales bacterium | reverse complement strand
TTGTCCAATCATACTATATTTAACATTGATTTAGTCTAAGCGCTATATAGGAATGCCTTACTTCCGGCTCCCCTGGCAGGTATGCAGGATTAAGACATTAAGAATTCCCTATTTGGGATCTCGTATATTCTTTAATAATTTCCCCTTTTCGGAATCAACCGGCATTTCAAAGGGCAGTGTTATGGTGGATGCCGTATCCCCTTCTTCATAGGGCAGGATCGTAAGGCCGTATTCTTCTCCGTAAATCAGTTTAATTCTTTCATTCACATTGCGGATACCAAGCGAAACATGTTTTCCTGTTCCTGTTGTTATACTGCCTGATTTCCCCTCCAATATAGCTTTTACTCTTTTTACATCCTCCGGTGTCATAATCTTCCCCGTATTAATTACCTGAAGAAACACATTCCCGTTTTCTTTATATATCTTTAATTTTATCGTCCCGCTTTTCACCGCTTCAATACCGTGCACTACGGCATTTTCAAGAATGGGCTGCAGGATTAATTGGGGAACCTGAAGCTGCAGAAGGTCTTGATCCACTTCTTTTTCCACCTTAAGCCTTTGTCCGAATCTCATTGATATTATGTAAAAGTAAGCGTCTGCACATCTTAATTCTTCCGTCAGATTAATCAGTTTTTTATTGGAACGGTCCAGGCTGTAATCCAATAAGGTACCCAGTGCCTCAATCATTTTAGAAACTTGCACATCCCCGGCCATTCTGGCCTGCCAATTCATCATTTCCAGGGTATTATTTAAAAAATGGGGGTTTATCTGAGACTGCAGGGCAATTATTTTAGCTTCTTTTCTGGCTAATCTTTCATCATAGGCATAATCAAATAAATATTTAACTTCACAAGACATTTGGTTGAAGGAATCTAAAAGATAGGCAAATTCAGCATTGGGCATAGGATCACCTTCAATCTGCATGCCTATTTTACCCTGTTCTACCTCTTTGGCAGCCTCAATCATCCTTCCCATGGGTACTGTAATATGTTCGCCAATAAAGTATAACATATAAATGAACACCGGAATAATGATCAGAAGGATTAAAACTATGATATATCTTATAGCCGTCAGTCCGGAATAGATAATATTCTTATTTGCTATTAATACAGCACCCAGATGATAATCAACAAATTTCTGCTGATATAATAATCCGGTATAAACATGGTCATCTATTTTAACTATTTTTCCATTTGACTGCTTATTGTACTGTTTTTTTAATTTATTAATGATTGCAGCTCTGCTTTCCTCCTTTAAATCCTCATTATATAAAATCATGGATTCCGTATTATCAATCAAAAAACCCAGTTCATAATCCTTATTTAAAGAGATGCCTTCAAATAATTTGCCGGCGTTTAATTCAACCACCAGAGTGCCGAATTTCGTATAGTTGCTGATGGTATACAAGTTCCGGATTATATATATTTTACCTTTAATGATCTTCACCTGTGCATTCGAGGTATCCTGTTGTGTAATTTTATTCGCCTCCTGTTTTACATAATCATTATAGTTCTTTATATAGCTGGTTGGCTCTCTTGAGGTATAATAAAGCCGGTCCGGTTCCTCAGACAGGTAAAAGACCGAAATAATAAACCGGTTATCATTATAATATTTACTTTTTAAATTACTGATGACTTCTTTATAGAATTCCGCATCGGAAATATCCCCTGCTTTATATTTTTTCCAGGCTTTTTCAATAATTAATTCGTAGGAGGTTTTTTTAGAAATAGCAATTGCTTCATTAATTTTCTGTGCATGAAACGCTGTGAAATTTTTAAGCCCTTCTTCCATTAAGGTCTCAGTTTTCTCTATAATGCTTCTTCGGTAATACAAGGTCATAAATAAACATATTATCATGACAGGTACGATCCAACAGATTACAACTAAAAACAGAAGCCTTCTTTTTAAGGAAATGGGCTTTTTTATTGTTTTATCAGCAGATTCTTTTTCCTTTTTACCCGGTTTCATCCAATCATTACCTCCTAAAGCCTGCCAGGGCAGTCATCTCATGTTATTATCTTTTCCTTTTTAGGGGCTCTCTGTCTATTTCGAAATCATTACAATTTTAAGTCTGGAAGATGAGGTTTCCCTAAACTTAGGGGAGAAGACAAAACCTTGTCAGTGGACGGAGCAGAGTTCTATCTGATTAAGAGCATCAGCGTTCCTGACACAAGTAAAATTAATCCGGCAAATGACTTTTTACTTAATCGTTCTTTTAAGAAAAAATAAGAAAAAGCTATCGTAAGAACAATACTAAGCTTGTCAATAGGCACTACAATACTTGCTTCTCCATTTTGTAATGCCCTATAATAACAAAGCCAGGACATTCCTGTCGTAATACCCGATAAACTGATGAGCAGCCAGCTCTTTTTATCCAGTGTTTTTATTTCATTTGCCTTTTTGCTTACGAATACAACAATCCATGCCATAATCAGCACTACAATAGTACGGATTGCAGTTCCTAAATTTGATTCAACACCAGTAATTCCTATTTTTCCAAAAATGGCGGAAAGACTGGCAAAAAGGGCGGAACAAAGAGCAGGAAGAAACCATTTTTTATCAGCCGTTTCTTTGCTTTGGGTTCCGTCCTTTTGAATCATCATATAGGTTCCCAAAGAAATTGCAGCCATTCCGGCTAATTTATTCCTTGTAACAGTTTCTCCTAAAATAAAAAAGGCAAATAACATGGTAATCACCGTACTTGATTTATCAATGGGTGTTACTTTATTTACATCACCAATCTGCAAGGCCCTGAAATAAAAAAGCCAGGAAGCCCCGGTCGCCAAACCTGATAACAGAAGGAATACTACCGTCTTCTTATCCAGATTCTTAATGGCAGCCTCGGAGCCTTCGGCAAAAACCAGAAGCCACGCAAAAATCAGGACTACTACTGTTCGAATTGCTGTAGCCACATTGGAATCGGTTTTCTTTATCCCGCATTTTGCCAAAATTGCAGTAACTCCCGCAAACACAGCGGAACCAAAGGCATAAATTATCCACATTTTCCTTACCTCCCTACGATTCCTTCCATTTTGAAAGGATATTCATACACCTGTGAAAAAACTGGTTTTTAAAATAAAAACTCTGCTGCAGAAATCCTCTCTAATCCTTACTGCCGTTAATCCGAAGAGACGGATCCACATCATATATATTTTCCATTGCAAGCCTCACATGTTTTAATCTGTCAAAACCTCCTTTTTTAATGCACCACATAGTTTCATATCCGGTGAAAGCATAGGCCGATGCTCTGTAGAGCTGTTCTGCAGGACTCTGGTTACGAACCTGTCCTGCTTCCTGTGCTTTCTTTATCAGTGCTATCGCCATCTTCGTAAGATCTTCATTAAAATCATAAGTCCCTTTGTCATCCTTAATATTTATAATTAACAGCTGCCCATTTAAGTCCGGACCAATCCGCTCTGAATTATGAATAAGGGTTTCAAAGCAAATCATTAGCTGTTCCCAATAGTTGCTGGCATTAATAACATCAAGAAGCCTGCCTGCAAGCAGCTGTGTAATCGGATCATAAAATCGGCTGATTAATTCATCTTTTGAACTAAGATGGTAATAAAATGTAGTCTTCGTAATGTCACAACTCCTGCATATGTCATTAACCGTCACTTTATCATAACCTTTCGATATAAAAAGCTGAAATGCCGTATTGATTATTTTTTCCCTTGTCATATTTTTTTCCAATATTCTGCCTTCCCATCTATCTATTTTATTTCATGGTAACAATTATACCAGACATTTTTAAATAAGAAAAGTGATTGACATTTTTTTAACAAAGTGATAATATGATTATGTATTACCGAGGTAATATAAATAACTACTGTGGTTAAACAAAAAATAAACTGGAGGAAAAAGTATGGTAAAATTATTTGAAAAAGGCAGCATCGGCAAAATGAAATTAAAAAACAGAATCGTAATGGGACCAATGGGAACAACAGGAGAAGCAGACGGTGGTTATAACAGGAATGCCATCCATTATTTCGCAGAACGTGCGAAAGGCGGAACCGGCCTTATCATCACCGGCGCCAATATCGTTTCCACAAAATACGAGGATCGTCCCTGTACAGAACTCAGTAATTTTCATCATGTTGACAGGCTTGCAATGCTTGTGGAACGATGTCATCATTACGAGGCAAAGGTATGCGTCCAGATTACTCCCGGTCTGGGACGGATGGTTTTTACGGACCCCTTTACCCCGCCTTATTCAGCAAGCGAATGTAAGTCCTTCTGGTTTCCAGATTTAAAATGCAGCCCTCTCAGTGTGGAGGATATCCACTATCTCGTAGATAAAATAGGCTTTGGCGCAAGCCTGGCAAAGGCAGCCGGCGCAGATGCCGTGGAGCTTCACGCTTACGGCGGATATCTTCTGGACCAGTTCCATTCAAAGCAATGGAACACACGTACCGATGAATACGGAGGGGATTTAAGAGGACGAATGAGATTTACCCTGGAAGCCATTGAATCCATCCGCAAATACTGCGGCGGAGATTTCCCTCTGCTTGTTAAATTCACGGCCTGTCACGGTGTTCCCGGCGGAAGGGAACTGGAGGAAGGGGTTGAAATGGCTAAAATCCTGGAGGAAGCCGGTACAGATGCCATTCATGTGGACGTTGGCTGCTATGAAGCCTGGTATAAAGCGATCTCTACTGTTTATAACAAACCTGCACATCAGATTCAGGCAGTCAAAGCAGTGAAGGAAACAGTTTCCGTTCCGGTATTGGGACAGGGAAAATTATCTGAGCCGGAATTGGCAGAACAAGTATTAGAAGAAGGTACTGCCTACTTTGTTGTATTGGGCCACCAGATGCTGGCAGATCCGTACTGGGCGTCAAAAGTCAAAGAAGGCCGTTTCTATGACATTGTTCCCTGCATCGGCTGCAATGAATGTCTTTATGCCGGATTCTCCGGCAAGCATTATTATTGTGCCGTAAATCCCCTCTGCTATGCGGAAAAGGATTATATGCTGCCTGAGAAAAACAAAGATAAGAAAAAGGTCCTTGTAATCGGCGGCGGTCCGGGCGGAATGGAAGCTGCCATCACAGCAGCACAGCGCGGCTATGACGTTACGCTTTTTGAAAAAACCAGCCGTCTCGGCGGAAATCTGTGGGCTGCAGGATTACCAACCTTTAAACATGATGTTTTAAAATTAATTGATTACATGGAAAATAAAATTCATAGACTGGGCGTCGACGTAAAATATAGGAAAGACTCCTCTGCAAAAGAAATCATAAAAGGAAATTATGACAAAGTGGTGATTGCGGCAGGTTCTACTTCGCTTATGCCTCCAATCCCAGGCATTGAATTCGCCGTTCCTTCCACGGATATCCTTACAGGCAAAAAACCGGCAGGCAAAAAAGTTGTGGTTGTGGGGGGCGGTCTGGTAGGCTGCGAAACCGCAGCTTATGTGAAAGAAGCAGCAGATGAAGTGACCATTATTGAAATGTTGGATGACATCCTCGTCACTGCAAACCATTCCAGAAACAATGACCAGGCGCTTCGTGACATGCTTGCAGAAAGGCAGGTGAATATAATCACTTCCGCAAAAGTTAAAAAAATAACAGCAAACAGCGTAATCTATGAAGCCGCTGGTAAAGAATCCTTTATTTCCTGCAATACGGTCATCATAGCTGCCGGTTATAAACCAAATGATTCTCTGGCAGATGAACTTGACGGAAAAGTAAAATCCTTATCTGTCGTAGGTGATGCCGAAGCACCCAGAAAAATCCTTACCGCAGTACATGAAGCATATCATGCCATACGCGTAATGGAATAGGCTGTTTTTTAACATGCTAACACCCCAATACCTGTAAAACTTTAAAAGCCAGAGGAAATGTATCCCTCTGGCTTTCTGCTTACCTTCTTTGTGCCATCTTGCGGTATTCAGCTGGAAATAATCCTGTGCTTTTTTTGAATGCGCCTGCAAAACGCCCGGCATTACTATATCCGATCGCAGCAGCAATTTGTTCGATCGTAAAATCTGTAGATACTAACAAATTTTCCGAATGACTTAATCGACGTTGCTGAATATATTCTGTAACTGTACATTCATAAACCTGCTTAAACATTGTTTTGAATTTCGTTCTACCCATACAAGCGATACGACAGAGGTGATCTACCGAAATATCACAGTTAAAATGGTCATTGATATAGGCTGTAACATTTTCAAGAGATTTCATATCCTGCTTGGAAACCTGCACTTCCTGTATCCCTTTTTGTTTACCATTATATTCGATAATAAGTGAAATTGCCTCTGCAACTTTACCCTCATAAAATAGTTTTGCTGCCATTCCATTCTCACGATAATTCCATATCTGACGCAATAAGCTAATCATTTCAGGAAAGTTATCTACCCAGGAGATATTATGGAAAGCTTCACATGGGTCAACATATTCATTCGGGAAAGTTTCTTGTAGATACTTTTCATAGTAAGCAGGCATGATTTCAATATCAATCGTGCGAATAGGTATATTCTTATGGACAATCGTCTTACATGGCTTATACCCGCCAATAAAGCACTTTACACACCCGGCAGTCAAACGTCGATACGGAGAAATTTCTTCTCCTGATATGGACTCATAAAAACAAATTCCCAAACATTCCCTTGATTTAAAATCAAAAAAAGAATCTTCGTAAAAGTAGAAGTCATGAATTTTTATATCGTACAAATCCTTTTGTCCGTAAATCCAATATACACCCTTTCCAATCTCCGCCGGAACAGAATACAACTTCCCAATCGGATTAAAGAATTCATTCGGAGCTTCTTCTTGAAAGCCGTTCCCAAGAAGATTTTCTTTATAATAATTATCAATATCAGGCATAATCCACCGCCATCTAATACACTTTGGTCGTTTT
>JAATEU010000403.1 GCA_015655565.1 Clostridiales bacterium | reverse complement strand
GCGGCAGACTGCGCCTCTTCATTGGGGGAATCGTTCCTGTTCATATATAAAAATTCTGTCCTGACAAGTCCAATGCTGTGCCCATCCTGCTGTACAACTTTTTCTGCATCTTCCGGTGCACCTATATTTCCCGCTAAAAGAACTTCATAACCATCTGTTGTAATGGATTTTGTTCCTTTTAATTTTTCCAGTTGAAGCTTCATTTTGGTAAAAGCTTCCTGTTTCCTACTGTAATCCTTAAGTACCTCTTCACCGACTTCCAGTTCAATAGAACCTTTTTCACCATCAAAAGCCAGCATATGTCCGTTTTTAACAAGGGAAGTAATCTGCGGATATACCACAAAGGGTATGCCCAGCATTCTTGCTATAATCGCAGCATGTGAGGTTGCCCCTCCGGTTTCATTAATGATGCCTAAAACAAGATCCGGTTTCATCCCTGCCGTATCGGAAGGTGCAAGATCATGGGATATAATTATGGCAGGCTCCGTTAATTTAAGGGAATCATCACCTTCATTGCCTTGAAGTATCCGAATTACCCTCCCGCTGATATCTTTGATGTCCATTGCCCTTTCCTGCATGTATTCATCATCCATACTTTCAAAAACTTCCACAAAATTGTCCCTTACTGTTTTAACCGCCCATTCCGCGTTGCATCCCAGCTCATCAAGGACGTTCTCTACACCGTTAATAAATTCCGGATCATTTAGCATTTCTATATGGGCTAAGAATATGGAAGCTTCCTGTTCACCCTTTGAACGAAGCATTTCATGATAAATTTCTTCCACTTGTTTTACTGCCAGGGCCCTAGCATTCTGGAACCTTCTCTTTTCCTCCTCTTTGTCTTTATCCTTTAAAAGGGATATTTCCTTAGAAGCTGACTTTTTTAAAAACACTTTACCAATTGCTATTCCAGGTGAAATAGGTGCTCCCTTTATGGTGTTCATCCCTGACCTCCTATTCCCCGCATCCACTCTTTACAAATTCCTCAATTGCTTTTATTGCTTCTTTTTCATCTTTTCCATTTGCTTCAAAAGTCAATTGGTCACCCTTTACTGCTCCTAATGCCATTACGGATAAAATGCTTTTCGGCTGGTGCTTCTTATTAGCATCGCCGTTTTTACAAAATTCAATATTACATTCATATCCTTTTACAAGTTTTGTAAGCAGACTCGCCGGTCTTGCATGTAATCCGACCGGATTTGTTACGGTTACTGTTACTTTTTCCATATCAATTTCTCCTTTTTATTAGTTTTTGCATTATTTATACAGCTTTAAGTAAAATTACTGTAAGGTATAGTATAAATAGAAATAAAGTTCATGTAAAGTGAAAGAAAATGAGTTATGTCCGGTTAGTATATGACATAACTCATTTAGTATTCGCATCCAATGCTTTATTTTGAATAAAATAATCTAAAATTGTATTTACTTCAATAATAACCTCTTCTTTGCTGTGCTGTTTTAAGGTCATGGCAAAATCGCTGTTAATGATTTTTCTGGTCATTTCATTCAGTATTTCCAATGCATAACGATTCGTATCAAAGGGCATTGCCAATACAATCAGCGTATCTGCTTTAAGCATTTGTACAGAATCTTTCATTCTCATAACTACCATACTCAGTTCCCGGATTGAGCCGGAACGGCAATGATATAAAACCATACCTTTTGGTCCTAAAATAGCAGCACCTTTTTTCTCTTTGTTTTTCAGGTCCTTTTCTACCTGAACCCTATCCTCTCCTGTTTTCGTTATGGAACGGCTGATAAAATAATTCAATTCCTCCATATCTTTTGCAACAACCTGTTCAATAAATAAAAAATTATGAATTACCTGCAGGATATAATCACTGTATATTTTTAATTTATTTAACTTATCTTCTAATTTTACGTTTTTTATCTTTCCATAATTAATAGACTCCGGCAGAAAATTTTCCAGAACTTCCCTGATACTTTTCTTATCTTCCTCGTTGAGGATTGGACTTACCAGTATTGAGGGCAGCCGTGTAATCTGTAATTCTACCGTAGTAATAATAATATCGATATGTTTTTGTGTCAGTCCGATGATATCCATATCCGTAACGGAAACTATGGAGGAAATATTTATATTCGGAAATTCCCTCTCAATTTCCGATACTAATAATTGCGCTGCTCCAATATCATTTGTGCAGATAACAACAGCACGATATATCTGTTGAATGTTATTTTTTTCTTCTTTCACTGCCGCACCGATATGAGTGGCCAGATATGCTATTTCATCTTCCGGTATGCTAAGTTGTTCCCTTTCTTCAATAAATTCCGCACACTTTGCTGCCGCCTGAAATAATTCAGGATACATCTCCTTAATATCCTCCAATAAAGGATTCATAATATCCAGGTGCATCTTTATCCGGTAAACAGCCATTTTAAGATGGCCGGCGAGTCCTCTCAGCAGTTTATCATTATCTTCCAGATAGATGCCTGTCTCTCTTTCCGCAATATAGATAACTTCTCTTGTTAATTCCATGATTTTAGAATCTTCCAAACTCAGATCCTGATTATGTCCAAACCTTTCCTGTATTTCAGCACCTTTGATATGGATCACCATATAATTGATTTCTTCTTCGGGAACCGTATCCGGCATTGAGTTTTCACGGGATACAAACCACGCTTTCACCAGGTAGTACAATTCATCCTTTGGAACGTCTTTTTCCAATTCTTCCATTCCATTGATAAAAATTCCCAGGGAGCATCTATGGATGGTTACACTTATCCGCAGCACTAAAGCAATATAAGAATTGTCTGCAAACTGACAATTCATTTGTTTTTCCACATTGCGCAGAAGCTGCCGGGTCAGTTCTAAACTATTAATATCCATAATGTCAAGAATACCTTGGCTTATTTTCCCTTTAATCACATCTAAGTTCAGAATGTCTTTTCCTTTATTAAAAATTATGTGAATCAATTCCGCTTCATGAAACTGTTCATAAATCAGGGAAATAATTGCACTTCTGATTGCAGTTTCCTTTCCTTCCACATAAACCCCAAGTCCCGGTTTTTTCGTAATCCGTAAACTATATTTATTCATCCAGGTTTCAAGCTTATCTAAATCACCGCTGATTGTAGCCTCTGTTACCTCAAGCAGTTTGGTTAAGGTATGCAGCTTGGTTATTCCCGGATTTTTTAACAGCTCCGCTTTCAGCAAAGTAAGACGTTGTTCCGGTAAATATACTAAATCCGCTTTTTCCCTCTCAATATAATTTAATAAAACTTTCCTGTCTTTTTCCTGTAAGTTAATCCGGATTCCAATGCCCTTTTTTTTCTCCAGGACAATGCCCTTTTTATTTAACCAATTCTCTATGCTGTTTAATTCCCGGAGCACGGTTCTTGAGCTGACATTTATTTTTTCGGCAATGAACCGTACCGTCACATAATTGTCCTCTTCTAAGAGCAAAGATATCATATTTTTGTTTCTGGAAGTTAACTTCATGAAAAAAACATCCTTTCATCTTTTGGCATGTATCATTTATCAATATAATACATTATACCATAAAAGGCGGTGGACGTATATTTCAATTTATATTTTATCTAAATTCCCTGTAAACGGTATTGTATTATGCAAATCCTTCAAATTAACTTAATGACTGAAAAATATCGGTGGAAGTAATACTTAATATCCCACTTGCACTGTTTATTTTTTATACTGGCTCCTTTTTAATGAAAGCACGCTACGACTGCTTCTATAAATTCAATGTACGTATTGCAGCCGGTTACTTTCGACGCATTGTTTTTTTCCAGCAATAATACAATTAAATTATCGTATACATCGTGAAAAATCGCCCTTTCGTCTTCATTTATGGCAAACAGTAAAACGATGCTTACTAAATGACTGTCCCATTCCAGCGGCTTCTTCTCATTTAATAGAACGAACATACCTGTTTTATTTGCATTCATTTTCATGGAATGGGGTACGGCAATATGTCCAAATGCTGTGGATGCCTGGTTTTCCCTGTCAAATATATCCCCGTAACAGGTATCGTTTACATAACCTTCCAGTTTCATGATATCCGTCATAAATCGGACGGCTTCCTGCTTATTTTTAAACTCCTGATTTTTATAGAAGAATTTCGGATTGGAAATCTGCATTAAATGTTTTTTTAATCCGGCCTTCTTTTTTCTTAAATTAATTTTTTGTATTCTGTCGTCAATGCTTTTAAAATCCCGGTCACTCAAAAATGGGGTGATCATAACCCATTCCATACGAATGGTTTCAAACACCTGAATCGTAGATATAATTAAATCGGCCTTTTCCGCTTTCTTTACCTCATCTATGGAGGTTATTACTGTATTTATCTCCAGCCGTTCCCCATAGTGTTCTTTCAATATTTCCAATATTTTATTGGAAAAATCATAGTATTGGGGAAAGAGTATGATACAGCTGATAATATTCCGTTTTGATTTCCGGTTCTCTAAATTACCCCCGATATGAAGTGCTATATAAGCGATTTCATCTTCATTGATTTCATATTTTGTTACTTCTTTCAGCCGGTCTGCAACCTCAACGGCGCATTCAAAGATAAGGGGGCATGTATTTTTTATGTGTTCCAGCAATGGGTTTTTTGTCATATATCCATGGACCATGCGGGTCATTAAATTCTTGATATGAAGCGTAAATTTAACAATGAAATCCTGATTATTGGTATCAATAAAATATGCTTTTTTTAACAGTTCCCTTATTTCTTCTACAATCCGGACACATTCTTTCCCTACAACATTTTCAATGTTATCACTCCTTAAGGTATTAAAATCCACCTTCATAAGATGGCTGATTAATATAATAGTTAATTCTTCCAATTCAATGGAATTATAGCATATTTGGAAATTCCGTTCTATTCCCGCCGCAATATTCCGGGCTAATTCCTGTTCCCTGATTCCAAAATATTTCCCTTCATTCCTTGAACGGCCGAAGGTCCTTGCTTTTTTAATACGATCCATACCGATAATAATATCCAGGACCAGATGCAGCAGGGCATAGTCGTTAATAAAATAATGATATTTCTTACATTCTTCCTGAATAAGGGATTGCAGCAGTTCCAAATCATAATCGGGAAATTCTCTTTTTATGATATCAAGGCTCATGACATTACTGCTGAATTCTTCATATAAGATCAGACTTAATAATTTTCTTTTATCTAATTCCTCTCCTTCCAAAGAGATATAGGAATTAGCCGGGGAAATTACTAAATCAAACTCCAACAGCCTGTTTTTTACTTTATATAAATCCTTTTTTATTGTTTCAAAACTAACATAAAGCTCGTCTGCAAGTTCATATAAATCCGTTTTTTTATCACCGTTTGCATCATTGGTTATAATTTTTGTAATAATATAATTAACTCTCTCTTTCGAAGTCTGGGGTAATTTCTTAACGGAATTATCCAAAACCTTCTGAGCTTTTAAGGAATCTATGGAATAGCCCTTCCGGGAAGAAGCAATCAGCCCCTTTTCATAATAATTAATTTCCGCAATATAACTTTTGATACTTCTTTCAGATACATTTAATACACCGGCCAAATGGTTTGCAGTCATACAATTACCATGATCCAACATTACTTTTATCAGTTCCGTGCACTTACTCTTCATGTCCGCCACCCTTTTCCTGCTGTTTGTTTCTTAATTCCTTATTTAATAAACCAATTGCAAACAATACACAAGCAATACCGATTATGCTAAAAAAAGTCACTGCCTCATGATATAAGAATATTCCTAATATAGCGGCAACTACAGGTTCAGCCTGTAAATCGCACTTGTTTTGGTGCCATCTATAGCTGGCGGAAGACAAAGTATTTCATTAATTACTTACGGCTACAGTAATTCCCCATTTGATTCGACTACTTTTTTATACCACCGGTAGCTGTCTTTCAGGCTTCTCTTACCGGTACCCTTCCCATAATCGTCTAAATCAACATAGATAAAACCATATCTTTTACTCATTTCAGAAGAGGAACAGCTTACGATATCGATTGGGCCCCAGGGATAATAGCCGGCCACATCAACACCATCTATTACCGCTTCCTTCATTTGTTCAATATGCGCCCTCAGATACTCTATGCGGTATTCATCATGTATACTTCCGTCTTCTGCAACCTTGTCAAAAGCCCCCATTCCATTTTCAGCAACTATAACAGGCAGCCGATATCTGTCCCAATACATATTGAGTTTTGTCCGCAGGCCTGCGGGATCAATACCCCAGCCCCAGTCACTGGATTTAATGCAGGGATTGTCATAAGAAGTTTTTTTCTTTTTCACACTTTCGGCGTCACTTATCCTGGTGTAGTAGTAGGAAATTGCCATGAAATCCGCAGTATTTTTCAATTCTTCCTCATCACCTCCGCCGAATTCTATGCGGATATTATTATCATCAAAAAAACGAAAGGCATATCCGGGGTATTCTCCCCGGAGTAAAACATCCCCGTATAAGAATTCCATCTGGTTCCTCTTATACGTAGCCAGTACGTCTTCCGGTTTGCAGGTAGCGGGATAGCTTATACCGTCACAAAACATCATGCCGATATGGGCATCTTTATCCCCTTGCCTTGCATACCGGGTTGCCCTTGCACAGGCAACCATTTCATTATGGACGCCCTGATACTTAGCCTCCAATAAATTCCCGGCTTTGTCTTCTGCAATACCCAGATGATTAAAGGATTCATGGACAATCAGATTAATTTGATTTACAAGAATCCAATATTTTACTTTTCCCTTGTAACGGTCAAATAAAACCTTACAATATCGCACAAAGAAATCAATAACTTCCCGTGAATACCAGCCTTTATAATTTAAGGTCAGGTTTAAAGGCATTTCATAATGGGAAATGGTAATTAAGGGTTCCATTCCATTTGCCATGATCTCATCAATTAATGCATCATAAAATTTAAGCCCTTCTTCATTCGGTTCCGTTTCATCACCATTCGGAAAAATCCTGGCCCAATTGACAGAGGTACGGAAGCTATTAATTCCAAGACCCTTTAATAATTTCAAGTCTTCTTTATAGGTGTGATAAAAATCAATCCCCCATCTTTTGGGATAAATTCCTTCTTCATCTTCCATTGCAGCTTTTATATCTTTAGTCGTTATTTCTTCATTGTACTTTTTATTAAGCGGTATATCATCCCGGAAAAGATTAATATCAGCAACACACCAGCCTTTTCCGCCTTCTTTCCAGGCACCTTCGCATTGATTTGCAGCTAACGCCCCGCCCCATAAAAAATCTTTTTTAAATCCCGTTATTTTATTCATTCCCATGGCACGGCTCCCCTTTCTCCAGTCTTAAAATTCTTTTCTCAAAAGCTTCAAATACTTTATATAACTGTTTTGTTAAATTAAGTTCACTGTTTATCGTCATAAGTGTATCCTGGGCATGGGTGAAAAGCATGGAATACCTTATATTTTCTCCTCTTGCCTCTCCCTGAATCATGTTAGTTTGTATTTCATGGGCTTCCGTCATTTTCTTCTGGGCCAGCTTTAATTTTTCATTTGCAAGCCCATACTGGTTCTCTGCAATGGCATTTATTGCTTCCGATATATGCAGTCTTGCATCCCCCGCATTTAGGATTATTCCCATGGCAGCACTTACTGATTTTTCATCTTCCATTATGCAAGCTCCTTTTGTTCTGTTGTTTCCTCATACACCTTCTGTTTTTCATAGGTTTTAAAGAAGGGATACCATATTACTGAAGATACGGCAATAATAATGACTAAAAGGATAAATCCGGTAATACTCTTTGTCGTAATCCAGGTGGAAAACGGAAAGGGACAGTACCACATATCAAATACCACGGCAGGAATCGGGGCAATTGCAATTACTTTTGTAAATATCCAGACAATAACAGGGAGGATAATGCCTTGCAGCCACATAGGGAACATCATAATCGGATTCCAGGCAACTGCACCGAAAACAACCGGTTCGTTAATATTAAAGATGCCTGGTACCAGACATGCCTTACCCAATGAACTTAAGTACTTGCTTTTTGAAAATACCATCATCAATACCAGGGGAAGGGTGCAGCCAACACCACCTACCCATAAATATGCGGAATAGATTACTTCAGCGGTTACGACATTCAAATTTGATGCGGCTGCCGTACCTGCTGCAACCAAACCAACATTGACAGTAATGGCTGCCAAAAAAACCGGTTTTGTAACAGGAGTCAATACCCATCCTGAGATGCCCATGGAATATAAGAAGCAATCAGCAAACAGTATGACTGCAAAACCATAAGGCGTTTCCATGAAGCCTGCAAGAGGCATAAAGATGGAAAGAATCAAATTATAAATATCCACATTCATAATTAATACCACAATCCAGCCAGCCATTATAACGATTCCGATAGGAAGCATGGAGTCAAACCAGGACCTGACAAAATCCGGGATAACGGAACTCTCTTTAAAAAAGGAGAATTTGCCAAAGGCCCCCATAATAATACCGGTAAATATACCGCAGAAAATAGCAATAAACATTCCGCCTGCCCCTAAGGCATCGTGGTCAAAACCTATAACCTGGTCCTTTACAACCTGAGGAGTAATAACCATCAGATATAAAACCACGCTGGTCATACCAGCAATTAAACGGTATTTACGAAGACGTTTCTTTTCCATTAAATTAAAAGGTATTAAAAATGCTACAAATAAAGATATTTTACCCATTGTCCATCCAAAGGGTATCCAGAAGGAGGGTAAGGATGGAAAATAATCATTTAAGATAGCTAATAAACAAAATACAGAGCCCAGTAAAATAAAGGGAAGGGTCTGCATAATAGAATCTTTAAGAGTTACTACCCATACATTATTGTTAATTTTACTCATTTTTGGTGCAAAATTAGTCTCCAGCCAATTTATGATTGCTTTCATATTATAAAAATCTCCTTTCAGTGATAAAGTGAATATTCCAGATCCGTTTCCGTTGCCTGCCCATAACCTATTATGCAGCTTCGCTTATTTTATGTGTGTGCCCCACCTCCCATCGAAACAAGTAAGCCCACCCCTGCCTCTTAAGCGGGGGACTTTCCTGATAAGTTAAACAATGACAAAATATGTTCCAAGGCCTTTTCACCGTTCAGGGTTGCATAATACTCCGGTTTCATTAATGCAACTTTGACTTTGGCATCACCGGTAATTTCATCTACTTCATCCAGCAAATACGCCAGATGAGGTCCTACCATCAGGCAGTCTATCTCTTCGATGTAATTTTCAATCTCCGATTCACTTTTCGCATTTACCGTAATTTCCACTCCCCCGGCTGCAGCTGCTTTTCGGATATTGGCTGCCATAAAGCCGCTGGAAGCTCCTGAACCGCAAACTAATAAAACATTTAATTTATCCATACTTATCTTCTCCCTTCAGTTATTTAATTCATAAATTAATTATATTGAAATTAAACCTGATTCACAAATAATCTTTTTCACTCCTACAGTGAAAATTTTTACCCCTGTCCTTTATTATCACATAGCCGCAATTAAACAAAAAAAGTGTGGTTCCATTAGCTGACACCCAATAAAGAAGTATCAAGGAACATTCAGATTGGGCAGTCGGCAAGCGGAATGTGACAACAAAAGACGGACTATCGGCGGGAAGCTGATAGTCCGTCTTTTGCGTTGAGAGGGGCAGGGTGGAGCCGCGACCCTCTCAACGGGATTTCCAAAGGGGCACCCTTTGGCACACGACTTTGCAACGCAAAGTGTAGTGTGTTATACGCTCTGTCGGCGTTGCCGTGAAAATGCCGTTGCCGCCGGGGAGGGCAAGGGCATTTGGGCGGCTGGCTTTGCTATCTCCCCGATAAACTGGGATTTTTATTTCAGATAAGCCACCATGACATATTCTTCTTTAGTTGTTTTGAAATTTTCAAACCCTGCTTCTTGATACATTTTTACTGCATAATTGTTTCTTTGTACCGATAAAGAAACTTTTAAATATCCATTATTTTTCAAAATAAAGAGCATTTCTTTTAGCATGGCAGTTCCTATTCCTAAACCCCGATATTCCTTACATACAGACATAGCAAGTGAGGGAGTTTCATCGTCAATGTGTCCATAATCATTTATAATTCGGCCCCAAACAGCACCCGCAATATTTCCGTTTACTTCGGCAACTAATCCCCAGTCATCTTTCTTTTCTCCAAAATGTTCAACATAAATTTGCAATTCTGGAGCATTTATAACTGATTTGGGTGGTGCTTCCATACCAGAGGGAATAAAGATAGCTTCATATAGAAATTCGTTCAGTAGAGGATACTCATATTCCTCAATCCTTCGTATCGTATAATCCATGTTTTATCTCCAAAGGCGAATTTGTCGATTTGTTTGTTATTAAATTATATCAGACTTCTTATATCTCAACAACTTATTTCCACTTCCGGCCTCTCCGATTGCTGGTGTTTTTTAACAGGTCGGATTTATTAGAAATGCGGATAAGGTAAGCTTTTCGTCCTCGGTCAGCTTCTGGTAGTTGATAGGTAGCATTTTGCAAAACAACATCAGCATGACTTCTTCCGGGATTCCTTTGAAGTTCCGGATTTCATCAAAAGCCGTCAAGATATGCTCCGCCGGATTATCATCCTGGACGCTGTTTCGGTCGTACTTGCGGGCTTCCCGCAGGGCCTTCGCCATCCTGTCCATGTCCTGCTGAATGACATAACGGCAATAGCTGTCGTCCTCGATATGACCGCCCACCCCGGGAAGAGCTGAAACCCATTGAACGGCGGTTAAAGGTTTTGGACGAGCATATCAGACAAGCCAACAATTGTCTGCAATACCGCGAGGTTTACAGGCAATACAAACAGCAGAAGCCGAAAAATCAGGAAGCCTTTGCCAAAGCGTACCGCAGGGAAATCACTCTTTACAAAGCCGCAGACCGCTACCTTAAGCGCAGGGCAACTCACACGAAAGGTAAGTCATCATCGGGAAAGAAAAGCGTAATTGCCTTTATATCATTCTCCGACGCTCTGCGCGTTATACCAATCTTGACCGGTATCAAAATTTCCTTCCGTGACGGTTTCACCAAGAATGGTCATAATATCGCGACAGGCAGCAACCATAATATGCCCCTCAAGCCCCGTCTGGCCTCCCTGTTCAAACAGGTTGAAACAGTAGTCCAGCGTATAGCGACCATAATAGAGAAGCTCTCGGAACTCGATGCTGTGCGCCTCGATATATGCTCCGGGATTTGACGCTTCTGCAGGGGACGAACAGATGATTTCAATCAGCGAAGCGATTTGGTAATCCGTATCAACATCGCCGTATTCTACTGCCTGTTCATAACATGACATTTGGTGCGCGTATATATACTTCTGCGTGTCGATAGCGTCCTCGTAAATATCCGGCGGGAACTTTTCTCTGATAGACGGGGCGTAGTATGTGCCGTCACGCGGCGTCCAATATTCCGTCATAACAAACCCGCTGTTTTCTCGTTTATCAAAGGTTATCGCCACCGGCATATGACTGCCGCCCAGCTCGGAAAAACCGCCGCCCGAATACCCGTAAACCTGATATAAAACCATAAGATATACGGTAACCGTGTCGCCTTCCTCGACAATTGCCAGCGTCGTATGCGCTTCTGCGGCGAAATCGCCAGACTTAAAATCATTATTGTTCGATTCGAGGATAGCTTCCGAGACGGCGGTTTCTAAATCTGTTGACGCGCCCGTAAACGCAAACCATGTGCCGTCGCTGTAGGTGAAGAATATGCCACGCTCCTTTGAAACGGCAACTTGTTTCATACCATCCGGCAACTCAACCTCAAAGACATAACAATCCCCCGCGTATTCAGCGTCGGGTAATGTTTCAACTCCCGTAAATGATACGGAAAGCGCGTCGTTGTGGTGATTCCAAATTACGTTTAGGGCCTCGTCATATGCGTTGCTTTTGCCTGTCATTACCAGTTTGAATCCATAGGTGACTTTCAAATCATTCTTTTCCCAACCGATTGTCACCGCGTAGATATACTCGTCCGGCTCAAAGGGCGCAACGACGCCAACCCCGGTTTTGTCGCCTGTCCAGTATAGGCGCGGGCTGAGTGAATCATAAACCTCCCGTGTTCCCTTGTCATACAACGTGCCGTCCGGTAAATAGATTTCATAACTCGCGGTCATAGGCTTTTCAGCGGAAAGAGCTATCATGTTCTGCCCCATTTCTCCGTCTATGACCAGAGTGTTTTCATCGGCATACTCCCCCTGCCACGGTGCTATGGCATCAGCTTCAACGCCGTTTTTGCCGTCATACCATGAGTATCCGAAGCGAAGCGCCTTTGCCTGTGCGCCGTCAATAGTTTCCGTTGCGGTAATATCGGGTATATCGTAATTGGTTTCATCGCCCGCCCTGCTCACCGCGAGTCCCACGCTCAGTACCGCCACGAGCGCCACCGCCGCGACTATAATCACACGCGATGGCTTTTTGAAATTCAGCACGTTCTTTATCCTTCCTTTCACGCCGCCCTCTCCGAAAGCAAGAGGACTGCCACCAATAATGCGCCGCTCTGTTGCCAAAGACAACAGTAACAGTGAATAATCTTTTTTCGCTTCCCCACCCATTTCTTTTAATACGCGCTCATCGCAGGACATTTCCATATCAACGCCCATCAGCAGGAACGCTACCCATGCCAACGGATTAAACCAATGCAGACACAAGATGAAATACGCCGCGAATTTTACGATATGATCACGCCGCCGTATGTGTGTTTGTTCGTGCAAAATAATATAGCTTCTTTCCTGCGCGGATAAACCTATTCGCAAATAAATCTTCGGCTTGAAAACGCCAAGAACGAAAGGCGATTTGATATTTTCCGCCTCGTAGATATTCCCTTCCACATGAGCCGCTTCTTTCATTTTTTGTTTGAGGATAACGAAGGACACCACGCCGTAAATGAGCATTACTGCAACGCCTATAAGCCAAACAAATGCGCCGATTGTTGTCCATATCTGCAACGGGTTTATGCTTGCGGTCGGCGTGGCGGCGGGAAGAATACTACTGACAGCATTATTTACAAAGGGTATGCCGCTGTCAATACGCGGTATGGGTTGCATGGCAATGTCCGGCGGTATAGTCTGCGCCTTGAACGGTATCAGGCTGAAAACGCTTTCGATTGAAAATGGAAACACAAGCCTAAATCCAGCCACCGCCCACAGGCAGTAGGAGATTATTTTCGGTGCTTTTTTGAGCGACAGACGGGCAACGCATATCGCCGCGATAACAAACGCCCCTGTCAGGCTCATATTCAGAAGTGTGAGGAACAGTTTATCCATTATTACCGCCCCCCTCATATTCTTCTATCAGACGTTTTAATTCTGCCGCTTGTTCCGGCGTTAGTTTCCTGCCGCCGAAAAATGAGGTGATAAATTTCGGCAATGACCCGCCAAAAGTGTCCTCGACATAACGGCGGCTTTGGCGGGCTATTTGCTCATCACGGGTAAGTATAACCGACACATTCGCGTTTTCGTTTTTAAATACGCCCTTGTCGCAAAGTTTCTTTAGCACCGTGTAAGTCGTTGATTTTTTCCAATCCATTTCACGTTCCGCAAGCGCGACTAAATCCGGCGAGGGAAGCGGCGCTTCCCGCCATATCAAAGCCGCGAGTTTTTCTTCCGCGGCGGTGAGAGTTATATTTTTCGCCATTGTGTTTCCTCCAAACTAAATGTGTTAGACCGAATATAGTCTAACACGTTTAGACTATCCTTGTCAATAAAATATTTTACCACTTACGAAAAATTGGACAAACCTCCTTGACAAAAGTTATCGGAGGACAATGTTTCCGGGAAAATCTCTGACGAACGGTTTGAAAAGCTGTCCGGCGGCTATGAAGCCGAACAGAAAGATTTACAAGAAAAGATTGCTACCCTGCAAGCGGAACTGGCGGGGCAGGAAGAACAGGCGATGAACCTTGACCGCTTCCTTGTTATCGTCAAGAAGTATACCGAAATCAAGGAACTGACGCCCACCATTTTGAATGAGTTTGTGGGAAAAATCATTGTCCATGCTCCCGACAAAAGCACCGGGAAGCGTGTTCAACAGGTGGAAATCAGCTATAACTGTGTCGGTGTGATTGAACTACCGGACACCAACGAAAGAAGCAGCAAAACGGCATAGCCGAAACGATTAAACTTCCTTCAAAGTCATGCAGTATAATGAGTTGAAGCGGTATATTGGTACCGTTTCATTCAAACGCTAAGCTTTATATTAAAAGAACCTGAGACAGAAAGCCTCAATTCCTGTTCAGCTTATACTTATGTAATGCAAACAACGCCAAGCCAATCAAAGCGCAAACAACCCAGATGGCTTTTTCGTGATAAATTTCAGCATTCATTGCACCGAAGATTGCCCCAAAGAAAAACGCCGACAGTATTGCCGCATAATGAAATGCTTTTTTTATGCAGCCTTTGTCTTTTCTAACTATCCCCTTATAAAACATCTCCGCACAGGAACGCATATTCCCTGTACAAAATATAGTTGTATAAGCAGCATTTTCCCCAAAATTCCTGAAAGAACTAAACTGCAGCGCTGCTGAAAAAGAAATCGCAGTATTGGCCAGAATATCCGGAACAGAGCATGACAGCAATCCCACACCGAATAATACTATCAGCTCTGCAAACAATACTACCGTTTTCCAAATTGCATGTTTCTTTTGAAATACAGTATAATACAAATGTTGCGCCACAAAAACACCAAACCAGAAAGCAGCAATCGGCACCATGGCATGTCCCATTCCCCTGAAATCCTGTTCAGCCAGGCTTAAAGCTGCCAGCACAAAATTTCCTGTCTGACCCGTTGCAAACACATTGCCACGGACAATATAGGAATAGGCATCCATAAATCCGCCAATTACAGCCAGTAACATGCCAAATCCTAAAGTTTCTGTAATATCAATTTCTTTTCCTCCGTCCGGGGCAATACTTTTATTTTGCATAGTGCCATTCACCTCTCATTTACCTAAGCTCCCACCGTAACTTTCAGCCGGTAAGACTACTCTTTTCAACATCAAAAGCAGGACTTAAACCAGCCAATCGAAACCTCCCAAAAGTCTGTTTCAGTCCTGCTTTTCTGAATCCATGCCGCCAATTCATATCATGTCACTCAAATCTGATATCTGCACATCTGCGGATATCATCTATAACTTTCATCTGCCAGACAGAATATTGATTATGCAGATTAACCACTTCTTTTCCGTTCACCAAACGGATAAACTCTTCTATTTCATAATACATATTATTTTTCTTCTTTTCAATTTCAATCCGTTCCCGCCGTCCTTCCCGAAAACAAAGTTCTATGACTTTTGTATCCGGTATCCCGTAAATCAGCATGGCGCCCTGCTCCCCCTGTATCTGGCTGGGCAGATATCCCTGGGTTACCTTTGAATACTGCAGTTCGACTAACATAGAATCATACCCGGCGACAGCCGTTCCCATGCCCTCCATGCCATTGTGCAGGAAAACACTTTGAGCCTGTATCGATTTTGGCAAGCCAAACAGTTTCACCATAGGACGGACACAGTAAACACCGATATCCATCAATGCCGCGTTGGACAGCCTGGGATTAAATGCATTTTCTATAGTTCCCTGCTTGAAACGGTCGTAGCGGGAAGAATATTGGCAATAAGTAAAAGTGGCCCTTCTTACGGTTCCGATCCGCGGCAACAATTCTTCTATCATGGCAAAACCAGGATCAAACACAGAACGCATGGCTTCCAGGAGAATTACCTTATTCTGTTCCGCCGCTTCCAACATCCCTGCCAATTCATTTGAATCGGTTGCAACGGGTTTTTCACACAGTACATGCTTACCGCCTTTTAACATCTGAATGGCCTGTGAAGCGTGGCAGTTGTTTGGACTGGCGATATAAACGGCATCCACTTCTTTCGTATCCGCCAGTTCTTCCAGGGATGTATATACTAACTTTGCACCATATTTATCAGCAAATGCCTGTCCCTTTTCTTGGCTTCTGGAGTAAACCGCCGTAAGTTCAAATCCCGGTACCCGGCTTGCCGCATCCATAAATGTGTCACTGATCAAACTGGTTCCAATAATTGCAAATCTCATCTTCTTATCCCTTTCTTCCGTTCATGATGACAGATTATCTCTCTTATTAGTTTTACATAAAAACAATCCTCTTGTCAATAATATTAACGGCAGCTCATCCGGCTTTACCATATCAAGAAACTTACATCATTGAAATAAATCACTTAATGCTCCAAAAAAAGTCTTATATCTCAGTTCTTTAACCATTTTCAGATTATCCTCACTAAATTTTCTCTGAGGCGGCCGATAAAATTTTACCATCTTTTGTCCTGTAGTTTCTTCAAAAATAATGCATCAAGTATTGCAGGAGTATAACCATTTTCATACCCTGCATCAAAAGTCAAGTATACAAGCGCACTAGTTAACCATGATTTTATTAATATATTCCATAATCCCCAAATGAATTGCCCATGCCAGTTTTTCTTGGTATAAGCCGTCACATAAAAGAGCCGCTTCCTTCCAATTCGATAAAAAACCACATTCAACAATGACCAGCGGACAACCGGTATATTTCAACATATAATAGCTGCTATTCGGTTTTGCAATTCTGTGATTACCATCATTTATGGTCTTTTTTACTCTTTCCTGAATTATTTCCGCAAGAATTCTTCCCTTGTCTGATTTCTGATAGTAAAACACTTGCGCGCCTCTCGAACTTTCCTGGGAGAAACTGTTTTGGTGAATACTAATTGCAATGATTGCATCACTTGAATTAATTATTGAAACCCTTTTTTTCATATCTGCACTTTTTTTATCCCGGTCTGTCGCTTCATATAAACCGTTATCATCTTTCCTCGTCATGATAACCTCAATATCATTTTGTTCTAAGAGACTCCCCAGCTTATATGCGATACTTAAATTAATATCTTTTTCAAGGGCATTGTTAATGCCTACCTTACCCGGATCAAATCCGCCATGGCCGGCATCAATAACAACCGTTATACTGTTTGTTTCAGGGCTCATCATACTTTTTATAACTTCTATACCTTTTTTTGAAAATAGGTTGCAGATCAATAACACCATACATAGGCAGATAATATTAAAATAATTTCTTTTCATTTC
>JAATEU010000154.1 GCA_015655565.1 Clostridiales bacterium | reverse complement strand
TTATGTCTGTTCCTGGGGTCCCGCTATTTTAGGACATGCCCATAACGAGGTAATAGAAGAAGTGAAAAAAGCTGTTATGGACGGCTTAACTTTTGGTGCACCTACCAAAAAAGAAGTAATCCTGGCAGAATTAATTTCAGAAATTATACCCTCAATGGAAATGGTACGTCTGGTCAGTTACGGGACTGAGGCAGTCATGAGTGCAATCCGTACCGCCAGGGGCTACACGAAAAAAGACATGATAATTAAATTCCGGGGCTGTTATCATGGGCATTCCGACGGATTGTTGGTAAAAGCCGGCTCAGCGGCCTTAACCCAGGCAGTACCCGATAGTGCGGGAGTGCCGGAATCCTATACCGAAAATACCTTAATTGCTGATTATAACGATAAAACTTCCGTACAGCAATTATTTGAACAATTTAAAAATAAAATTGCAGCCGTTATTGTGGAACCTGTTGCAGCCAATATGGGAGTGGTTCTGCCCGAAAAAGGTTTTTTGCCCTTTTTAAGGGAGATTACTCTTGAAAACGGAGCCTTGCTCATTTTTGATGAGGTAATAACAGGTTTTCGTTTAGGAATCGGCGGAGCCCAGGAATATTATAATATAAAGCCTGACCTTACAACCCTTGGTAAAATTGTAGGCGGCGGAATGCCGATAGGTGCATACGGCGGCAGAAGGGATATTATGCAGATGGTGTCCCCTTTAGGCCCGGTTTACCAGGCTGGGACTTTATCCGGCAATCCCATTGCAACCACGGCCGGAATAAAAACCCTGGAAATCTTAATGAAAAACCCTCATTTTTATTCAGAAATGGAAGAAAAGGCAAAACTCCTTGCAGATGCCCTTAGGGACAGGGGAAAATTAATGGGGGAGGATATTCAGGTGAATCAGATTGGTTCCTTATTGAGCGGATTTTTTACCGGTAATCAGGTCACCAGCTTTGAGGCTGCCAGTTCCTCCGATACCAAAAAATATGCGGATTATTTCGGTATTATGATAGAACAGGGAATTTATGTCGCACCGTCACAGTTTGAAGCTATGTTTGTATCGGCTGCCCATACAGCAGAGGATATTGAGAAGACCTGCAGGGTAATAAGGAGTTGAGTCTATAGAGTTATGGGAAAGGTACCAGTTCATGGTGTCTTTCCTTTGGTCTTTTATTTGCGGGCGGTACGGGCCGGGTTTGCCTGCAGCCGGTGACCGCTTTGATTTAAAAAATTTTTAGTTTTTTCTAAAAGACTATTGACAGGGAATTGGTTAATGTGTATAATGACAACGTAGGACAGATAAGGAGTTGTAATCAATATGAACAAGATAACGATTAATGATATAGCTAAAAAATGCGGAGTTTCCATTAAAACAGTTTCACGTGTTGTAAATGACAGTCCGGATGTAAGTGAAGTTACCAGACAGAAAGTTCTTGATGCAATGAAAGAACTTGGCTATCAGGTTAATTTATTGGCCAGAGGTTTAAAAGGCAGCAGAACTAATATTATTATTGTATTTACCGACAGGCACAATGAAGAGCATTTAAGTATCTGGCATGATATAATGTTAAAATACTTGTTTCAATATGCGAAAGAAAACTCCTTAAAGATAGTTATGTCTCCTTCTAATAGTGAAAAGTACCTGGAAGATGAAACGGACGGATTTTATCTGTTATGGAGCGGAATTGCAGATGGGGCCATTCTTTTGGAAAATGTACACAATGATAAGAGAGTAGAATATCTGGAGAAAGAAAAAATTCCATATGTCATTTTTGGTGAGCCGGAAGATGATAAGATTAATTCCGTAAGTTTAGATAACTATGACGTAGGGTTTAAAGGCGGAAGTTATCTTGTTGAAAAGAATTATAAAAATATTGTATTTTTGATTGGTGAGAAAAAGTTCTTGTCTACACAGTTACGTATCAAAGGTTTTGAAACTGCAGTTAAAGACAAAGAGGTAACATATTCTATCCGTGACGGTATTGATACAATTGAGAAAGCATATCGGGAGGCTGTAGCAGTTTTGGATAATGTACCGGTTAAAGCATTTTTTGTATCAGGTGATGAAAGAGCAATCGGAGTCTATAAAGCAATCCATGAGAAAAAGTTAAGAATTCCGGAGGATGTTGCTGTACTTGGAATTGACAATATACCCCTTGGAAGGTTTCTATATCCGCCAATTTCTACAGTTGAGCAGGATTTTAAACAGTTGGCTTATGAGTGCATTAATAATTTGGTAAAATCATTAACGAATCAGGGGGAAGAGAAATCTTATAGTAAAATCCGGATTCCGGCTGCAATTATTGAACGGGAATCTACCTGATCAGGCATTGATATTTAAGAATGACAACGTTGTCTACAGGAAAGCGGCAGCCGGAGGCAGCCATGTCGCGACGTGTGAAGAAAAAAACATTTTCACATTGATTATTTGAGATGCCGCAGGGCGGCATCATGTCGGTAAGGTTGAAAGAAAATATAAATAGAGAAAGG
>JAATEU010000215.1 GCA_015655565.1 Clostridiales bacterium | reverse complement strand
CCTGTTTCTTCATTAGATGTTTCTATTCAAGCTACTATTATAAATCTGCTGATAGATTTGCAGATGAAAAAAGGATTAGCATATCTGTTTATCTCTCATGATTTAAGTGTAGTACGTCATATATCTAAACGTATTGCAGTTATGTATCTCGGTCAGATTATAGAGATGGCGGAAACAGATGAGATATTTGCCAATGCAAAGCATCCATATACAATTGCACTATTATCCGCGGTACCTAAAGTTGATTTAAATAACAGGACTTCAAGAATAGTGCTGAAGGGAGATGTAACAAGTCCTGTTAATCCTAAACCGGGATGCCGTTTTGCTCCGCGCTGCTGGATGGCAGAACAAATCTGCTTTGAAAAAGCACCTGAGCTGAAATCTGTAGGCGAAGGGCATTGTGCAGCCTGTCATTTTTGTGAAGACTCTAAGGCATATGCGGAAAAGGCGGAGAAATATCCGCTAACACTTTTGCCTGATCCATCACACAAATCTCATCATAACGAATAAATAGCGAAGATAAAACGGGCAAATTTGGAACGGAGTTTATTTTAACGTACTGGTTATTCACGGATACACCGGCAGGAGCAGAGGCGAGTGCCATTGTGTACACCATAGCAGAGACTGCTTCCCGGACAATGTAAAATGAATATTTTATGTAAATAACAGCCCTGATGTGATTATCTTAACATATCAGGGCTGCCGCTGCACTACGCCATCTTTTGAAGTTTACTATTAAGCTGCTCTTTATAAAAATAGCATTGATACACTTTAAGGCCGTACTTCTATTTGTTTTCGTAAACAACCTTCATATAGTCATTTAAATCATCTGAATCGATATAGATATCCGGTTTGATTGAAGTATTCATAATATTTTGCTGTTTTACATTCCAGTAATGATTTATCAGATACAGCGCAAGTTTTCTTTTTGTATCTATATAAATTGTCTGGCCTACTCCTTTACCATAGGTATCTCTTCCTAAAATCGTAACATTATTAAGATAGGTATCCAATCCCAGGGTTAATAATTCAGAAGCACTCGCAGTGTAGTCATCTACTAAAATGAATATATTACTAAACTTTATCTGTGATGCATCTGAGTAATAATTATAGGTATACCCATCTCGATAAATTAGTGTACAGGTTACGCATTCCGGAAGCAGACAGTCCAGGATATTATTAGCGCTTTGTGTCAAGCCACCACCATTTCCCCGTAAATCAATTACCAGCGTTTTCCCCTCGCTATCCTCGACTTGATCTAAGCTTTCCACTACTTTATTATAGGTATTATCATAGAAACTGTAAATCCGAAGATATACGATGTCATCCTCGTATTTAAATTCCACATCGTCTGTGGATTCACTGCTATATAAGTCATATTCCTTATCAATAATCGTAAAGGTGAAAATATCATCCGCTTGTTTTACTTCGTCAATTGACTGGGCTATCTCAAGATTAGACATATTATTGTTAATAAATAATTTCTTGACTTTTTTCTCGATTTCATCGGAATCTTTATAGTATAAATAATTTGTTTCGAATAATTCTTTCAACTGATCATTGATTGGTTCCTGTCTTGCAGTGATTGATTCTTTTAATCCCTGTGCAGTAGTATTGTCAGAATTAATTGTCAGGGCTTGCTCGGTATATTTCTCTGCATTTTCATAATCCTCCATCAAAAAATAAGCATCACTAATGCAGGATAAGATTAGATCATTATCCGGACTGAGATCTAAAGCCTGTTTATAATAGATAATTGCTTTTTCGTAATTACATAAGAAATAATAAGACTCCCCAATTAACCAGGGAATTTCATAAGACGAAGGAAATTTCTTTTGTGCATCCAGTGCAGTTTCAAGGCATCTTGTATACCGTTTACCATAATATAATGAGTATAACTTGTTGGTGTATCCTTCCAATGTCTTGGGCTCCAGTAATATAGCCTTTTCAAAATATTCAATTGATTCCATATACATCTTTTCATAATAATAGTTAATCCCCATTGAGGTATTCAATTCATAGGTATCATCTCCTTTTAATGCAGTTTCCTTATAATAAGCAAGTGCAGTATCTATGTCCCCTAATGCCCCGTAACAGTTTATAATCCATTCATCGGCTTCTCCATTGCTTGGGAAATCCTCGGAAATTCTTAAAAATTGATTCAGAGCCAGATCGTATTTTTTGTTACCATAGAGAAATGAAGCATACATAATTTGAGCATCGATATTATCCGTAAACATATTTGCTATTGTATTATAAAAGTTACTTGCTTCTTCATAGCCTTTCGATTGACTCAGAACTTCACCCTTAGCCTCATACAATTCAAGATTATCGCTATTGACTAATATCAGCTTATTAACAAGGTTTAAGGCCTTTTCATAATTTCCGAGATATGTATTGCAATAAACAATATAAATTTTAGCATCCAGATCATCCGGATCAAAATCTAAATACTTTATAAACATTTCGCGTGCAAGAGCATAATTGCCGGCATCATAATAAATCTGCCCTTTTCCGTTATAGGCATATAGAGCTTCTTTATTTACTTTGATTGCCATATCATAGTATTCCATCGCTTCGTCTGTCCGATTTAAACTATACAGGGTATTTCCATAATTCAAATATTCCATATAATCATTTGTACCAATTGCTAATGCTTTTTCCCCATATTCCAGACTAAGTTCATAATCTCCAATCCAATAATTGGCATAGCACAGATTATTATAGGCAGTGCTTAATAATTTGTTCTTATTGGAAGAAGTATCAAGCTCCGCGTATTCCAGCGATTCCAGAAAGCAGTCCTTGGCTTCTTCATATTTACTTTCATCCATTAAGGAAAGCCCTTTATCATTTGAAAAAGTAAAATTACTATTACTACTGTTGGCATACTCTATGAGTTCTGTATCTTTGTTGTCAACAAAAAAAATAGAAGCCCAAATTAATACTATAAAAACGCTTGCTATACCAATTACAATTTTTTTGGCTACATTCACTTTTCTCACCAATCCTCTACATAAATGTGTAATAATGTGTAATTATGAAATAAAATACAATTATTATAAATTATAAATCGAATTATGTCTAGTAAGTATACAGTTTTTATTTTGAAATCAATTGGTCTTTTTGTGTAAATCTGCGGGATAGAAATTTCCAAAAATAGTTAGAGGAAGGGGAATGATTTTGGTGCTTTGGCCTAATAAAAGCAAGTTCACTTCCGACTGTAATATCCAGAGGAGAAATTATAATTCAGGGATGATGCAGAGTTATTAAGGAATTTTGCATCATAAGAGAAACCCCCATTCCTTTAGAAACAAAGTCCAGAATATTATCGATGCGGGTGCCGGTATAGCCAACAATGGGTTCAAATCCAGCTTTTTGACATAAAGAATAAAACTGGTTGATAAGCTGCGTATTCTTATCAAGTTGCAAAAAAACTTCATTTCTCAACTCCGAAAGTTGAATCACCTCTTTTTTTGATTGTGGATGATTCAGTGGGAGAACTACAGCAAACAGGTCATGTCCTACAGTGATTTTTTCGTATTTATTGGAATCCATTTCAAAAACCCGGATATAAGCCAGGTCACAGTTTCCTTCATTTAGTTCTTTTAGCAGGTTGATGCTTTCGACTTCCTTCACATCCAGCAGAATATCCGGATAATTTTGGTGAAATTCAGCAATCAGTCCGGTAACATTATAATTCACCATGACTGGGATGGCGCAAATTTTTAAAATTGCGCCTTTGTAATGCTGAAAAGGAAGAAGTGCATTCTGCAATCCATAATAATCAGATAAGATTTTTTCCGCATAGGGCAGTAATGTTTTTCCTGCATTCGTTAGTGTAATCTTACGGTGTTCACGAGAAAATAAAGTAGTATTCAATTCTTTTTCCAACGCAATCATATGTTTGGAAATATTACCCTGTGTTGTAAAGAGCCGTTCGGCTGTCTCTGTAAAGTTCAGGGTTATTGTCAAATCCAAAAAGTATTTCAGTTGTTCTATATTCATAATTTCTCCAGTAATTCCAATATGGAATAGTATAACACAAAAGTTGAATTGATTATATACCTTTTTGATTATAAAATAAATTGGAATCTGGAGGAATGATGAAATGAAAGACAGAATTATAGTAGGTATTAGTGGGGCTTCCGGAGCGGCAATGGCGGTAGGACTGTTGCGACAGCTACGGAATCATGAATCAGTGGAAACCCATTTAATGCCTATGGTATTGAGCTTTTATAATCATCCGGATAGTCTGGATGCTTGCATGAAGCATATTATCGGTAAAATCCTGGATCAGTTTGATATAGAAGGAGAAGCTTTTTCAAGATGGGAAGGAGCCTGAAAAATGCAGCAATACAAAGTACAAAGACAGGTATATGGATATGATATTGAAGCCTGCATAACCAAAATGGATCGGGATATCCATATATTACTTACAGGAGGATGTCTGCCCCACACCGGTGCAGTAAGTATATTTGAAGAGGGAAAAGAAGCAGGAGCCATACAACTGCGTGGTCATAAGGATGGCGTGGTCAGCAGCAGATGGGCAAAAGAACTGTCTGAGATATTTCCCTGCAGAGTGACTGTAGTATGCGGGATACACTATGACAATGCATCTGGCAGAATGCTTCAGGAAATTGTAGGGCAGACGGAAGATATGTTACAAGAGGTAATTAAAAATCTGGGATAGATTTCTAAAGATCTTTGATTTTATTACATACCATAAAGAAGAAAGAAGGAGAAGAAATGTCTGAAAAAAAAGTTTATGATTTACGTTTTGCATTGGAACTTTTAAAATCAATTTCAGGACAGTTAGTAGAAACGGATGTTGAGATAGATCCCATGGGAGAACTATCTGGTGTATATCGGCATGTCGGTGCAGGAGGAACCGTTATGCGTCCGACAAAAGAAGGTCCTGCCATGATTTTTAACAATATCAAAGGACACGAAGGAGCAAGAGTTGCAATCGGGCTGCTTGCAAGCCGCAAAAGAGTAGGCTATCTGCTGGAATGTGCTCCAGAGAAGTTAGGAACTTTATTGAAAGATTCTGTGACGAATCCGATTCCTCCGGTTGTGATTCCAAATGAACGGGCAAAATGCCAGGAAGTCGTATATTTGGCTGCAGATACGGATTTTGATATCCGCAAATTAGTTCCGGCGCCTACAAATACATTGGAAGATGCAGGACCATATATTACGCTTGGAATGTGTTATGCTTCCAATCCGGAAACAGGAGAATCTGACGTCACGATTCACCGTATGTGTTTCCAGTCGAAAGATGAGATCTCTATCTTTTTACAGCCTGGAGCACGTCACATTGGATATTTCCGGGAACTGGCGGAAGCAAAGGGTGAGCCGCTTCCAATTTCCATCAGTATCGGTGTGGACCCTGCAATTGAAATAGCCTCTTGCTTTGAACCGCCTACAACACCATTGGGATATGATGAACTGCAGGCAGCAGGTGCTATTCGCAAGCAGCCGGTAGAGATGGTAAAATGCCTGACAATTAATGAAAAGGCAATCGCTAATGCGGAATATGTAATCGAAGGGGAAATCCTTCCCAATAAGAGAATAAGAGAAGATGTGAATTCTAATACTGGAAAAGCTATGCCGGAATTCCCGGGATATTGCGGACCAGCAAATCCTGAACTGCCAATTATTAAGGTGAAATCTGTGACAACACGTAAGAATCCAATTATGCAGACTTGCATCGGACCAAGCGAAGAACATGTTTCCATGGCAGGTATTCCTACGGAAGCAAGTATTCTTTCCATGGTAGATAAGGCAATGCCGGGAAAACTTCAAAATGTTTACTGTGCTTCTTCCGGCGGTGGAAAATATATTGCAGTAATGCAGTTTAAAAAGTCTGTTCCCTCTGATGAAGGACGTCAAAGACAGGCAGCTTTGTTAGCATTTAGTGCATTTGCAGAGCTGAAACATGTATTCTTGTTAGATGAAGATGTAGACTGCTTTGATATCAATGACGTAATGTGGGCAATGACAACACGTTTTCAGGCAAATCTGGATATGATTCCAATTCCAGGAGTACAGTGTCATCCACTGGATCCGTCAAATCAACCGTCCTATTCAGAAAGCATCAGAGCAGGAGGTGTGGCATGCAAGGCAATCTTTGATTGTACCGTGCCTTTTGATCAGAAAAAACGTTTTGAGAGAGCCAAATTTATGGATGTTGATCCGAAAAAATGGCTTCCGGACTTATTCTAAAGAGAACATAGGAGAGTAGAAAAATGCCAACTGGAGTAATAATTAATGCGTTATCCGTTGCTTGCGGCGGAATTGCAGGGACACTTGCAGGGAAGAAACTAACATCAGATTTCAAAGCAAATCTGACACTTATCTTCGGAGTTTGTTCCATGGGGATGGGAATCAGTTCCATTGGGTTAATGAAATATATGCCGGCTGTTATTTTTGCAATTGTGCTGGGAACCGGATTAGGACTTGCACTAAACCTTGGGAAATGGATCAACAAAGGCGCAGTGCAGATGCAGAAACCGATTGCCAGTTTATTTAAGAATCAGAAATCTGATTTGTCTCAACAAGAATTTATCTCAACCTTGGTAACGATTATTGTATTATTCTGCGCGAGTGGAACCGGTATTTATGGTTCATTGGATTCCGGAATGACTGGAGATAATACAATTTTGATTTCCAAATCTATATTGGACTTCTTTACGGCTGCTATTTTTGCATGCAACCTTGGTCTTGTGGTATCTGTTGTTGCAATCCCACAGTTTATTATTTTCTTCCTGCTGTTTCTGGGAGCAAAATTTATCTATCCGATGACGACACCGGAGATGATTTTTGACTTTAAAGCCTGCGGCGGCTTTCTGATGCTTGCAACCGGATTTAGAATGACCAAGTTAAAAGAATTTCCGATTGCTGATATGATTCCGGCAATGGTTCTGGTAATGCCGTTAAGCTGGCTATGGGTAAACTGTATTTTACCACTGCTGTAATGTACCGGCTGGTGTTTTTAAAGAGCAAAAGAGTTGCAACGCTAATTTAAGGGCGTAAAAACTTCCAATTTATATGAAAATAGCATCAGGCATCGAGAAGAATATAAAATTAATATAAGATTAAGAGGCTAAGTTTTAGGTCCATTTAAAATGACCGAAAGACTAAGCCCTTTTTTGATACTCAATAACAGAAAGGATGGAAGCATAACATTGCTACACTTGAATGATTAGCCGTTGGTTTTAATTATGCAAAAAATAATAATAGCTATGCATTTGATAAAGAGAATTGGTTACTATTTATGTCCAATGTATATAGTTACTATGCAGGATTATAATCTCCTGCTGATATTCTAATAAAGATCCGGAAATACCCTGACGCTAAGGAGTTACCAGTTTTAGACGCCGTGTGAGCGGTTTGCAGCAATTATTTCCAGTGCATCATCATAGCT
>JAATEU010000534.1 GCA_015655565.1 Clostridiales bacterium | reverse complement strand
CGCCCCCGACCTCGCGCACGAACGCGACAACCTCGCGCAACGCATCCAAGTGCTGCAATGGCAGGAAGGGCCAGGACGGTTACGGCGGATACCAAAAGATAACTATTATCTCTTTTTCTTGCTTTATAGATGATAATAAACAGGCCTGCCATAAAAGTAATGCCCCCTGTATAATAAAAAACTGCAAAGATGTTTTTTACTTCGGAAAAATGCTGTAAGCCGGAAGGGGAGGAGGGAAGACTTGGGAACTTAAGGGCTCCTTTGTAAAATGGTGAATTATAGTCAATTAAAGCATCGTAATTATCCTTAATGACCTGAGTTTCCAGGCCGGAGGTTTCTGCAATTTTTAAATTAGATATGTCCAGGTAATAAATAAACCTGAAATTAACAGCGGCAATCACCCCTATGGAAATAAATAATAAGGTAAATATTAATCCAATCAATATATCCGTAATTTTAAGCTTCTTCATAAAAACTCCTTGTCTTAGGCTATTTTTTCATAACCGCATAAAATCATTATTAGCCATATACTACTATTATGACCAATTATTATGTCATTCATTATATATTATTACAGTTACTAATTCAATCCTGAAAGTAATCAAAAAACGGATTGAAATTTAGAATAAAGTGTAGTACACTTATAGAAAGAATTTGTACGACTGGCGGAAAGTGGGAGTTTACCCACAGGGAGTACAACTATTATAATCAGCCGACCGCCTGGGCAGCCTTTTGCAACCTTGCATTGATTCATCTTATGTAGGAATTATCAGGTTGCAGGGCGGTTAAAGGAGATTAAACATGAGAGCATTGATTAGTGTGTCAGACAAAACAGGAATTGTGGAATTAGCAAAGGAGCTTATATCACTTGGCATTGAAATTATATCCACGGGAGGAACTTATGGCAAGTTAAAAGAAGCAGGAATTCCTGCCGTTGAGGTTTCAGAATTAACAGGGTTTCCTGAATGCCTGGATGGACGTGTAAAGACCCTGCATCCGGCTGTTCATGCCGGTTTACTTGCTGTGAGAAGCAAACCGGAACATAGGAAGCAGCTGGAGGATTTGAATATTGAAACCATTGATATGGTTATAGTAAATCTTTATCCGTTTAAATCTACCATACTAAAAGAAAAAGCTACCAGAGAGGAAGCCGTGGAAAATATAGATATCGGAGGCCCTGCCATGCTTCGGTCAGCCGCTAAAAATTATCAGGATGTGGTAGTCATTGTGGATCCGGCCGATTATGGAAACGTATTAAATCAATTAAGAGCAGGGGGAGAAGTTTCCCGGGATACGAAATTTTACTTAATGCAGAAGGTTTTCATGCATACTTCCAATTATGACACTATGATTGCGGATTACCTAAAAAATCAGAGAAACGATTATGAGCTTCCTGATACCCTGACTCTGACCTTTGAGAAAATACAGGATATGAGATATGGTGAAAATCCTCATCAAAAAGCAGCGTTTTACCGGGAAATCGGTAAGAAAAAGGGTTCTATTACCGATGCAGTACAATTAAATGGTAAGGAATTATCCTTCAACAATATCAATGACACCAATGGTGCCCTGGAATTATTAAAAGAATTTACAGAGCCTACCGTTATTGCCTGTAAGCATGGCAACCCTTGTGGTGCGGCAAGTGCTGATAATATCCTGAAGGCCTGGAAGAAAGCCTTCGAAGCGGACAAGGTATCCATCTATGGCGGTATCGCAGTCGTTAACCGTGAGGTTACTTTTGCCCTGGCGGAAGAAATGAAAAAGGTATTTCTGGAAGTCATTGTGGCGCCAAGTTATGAAAAGGAAGCTTTGGAAGTTTTACAGGCCAAGAAAAATGTACGTGTATTGGAATTAAAAGATATTGATGTACCTCAGAATGAAAATGCATATGATTTTAAAAAGGTAAACGGTGGATTAATTGTCCAGACAATAGACGGAAAGCTGTTAATTGAGGATGAAATGAAGGTAGTAACCCACCGGGTGCCATCGGATAGGGAAATGGAGGATATGGAATTTGCCTGGAAGATTGTTAAATTTGTAAAATCCAACGGAATCGCCCTTGCAAAGGACAAGCAGACCGTAGGCATCGGACCCGGACAGGTTAACCGTATCTGGTCTGTGAGGCAGAGTATCGGGCATGCAGCTGAATTAATCAGTGAGGATGCAACAAAAGGTGCCGTATTGGCCTCGGATGCTTTTTTCCCATTTGATGATTGTGTTGAAGCAGCTTATAAGGCCGGTATTACAGCTATTATACAACCGGGCGGTTCCATCAGGGATGAGGATTCCATTAAGAAATGCAATGAATGCGGAATAGCAATGGTGTTTACCGGAATGCGGCATTTTAAACACTAAGAACTTTATATTGTTATTTTTTGCCTGAGTGTCAAATCCTCATGAGTTAGCAATACTGATGTTAACGAAAAAGGGAATTGACACTCAAACCAATGGCAACTACGAGCGCGAGCAACAGAGGGATTCTGACCAATTTGCGGTTGCTCCTATCATTTCATCTGTCGTCCAGAGTCCAGTGGCTTCTTCTACGCCTTCAAGCTCGGCCTCATCCAAAAGCAT
>JAATEU010000298.1 GCA_015655565.1 Clostridiales bacterium | reverse complement strand
TTTTTAACTACCCCTAAACCAGTTTTAAGTATGTTAATACCCGCCAACAAGATAAACAGAAACGCTGCTTCACTTAAAAGTTTTCGAACCCGGAAATATTTTTTCTTTTTAAAATATTTCTGACGGTCTTCCGTAGATTGGGATTGATTGATTGCCTTAAGGGTTTTTTCGATTAATTCTTCGGATACGGCAATACTATCAATGTCAAAAGAGGCATTCAGATGGTCTTTTAGACGTATATTATCCAAATCAACAGGAAGATCATTCTTTTTATTATTTTTTTCCACCTTAAATCCTCCCTTCAAGGCAAAGCTTTAGCTTTTCTTTTGCTCTGGACAGACGGCTTTTAGCCGTACCTTCCGCAATCCGCAAAAGTTTTGCGGCTTCGCTGATTGTCATGTCATGAAAGTAAACACACAGCAAAACGTCTTTGTATTTATCCGGAAGCCCCATAACCGTTTGACGGATTAGCCGATTCTCCTCCCGCTGTTCTACAGCTGTAAAATCGTCCTCACCTGCCATGGTATTCTCCTGAAATTCGGTAAATGGCACGACCTTCTGATTCCACGCACTTTTCAAATAATCTTTACTGGTATTGATAGTAATACGGATAATCCACGTTTTAATACTGCTGTTACCTTGAAAGGTACTGAGTTTTTGATTTACTTTTATGAATACATCCTGGAAAATATCCTCTGCTAAATGACTATCCTTGACATACATATAAGCTGTCCTTAGAACATCATTTCCATATTCTCTCATCAATGCCTCAATGTCGTAAACCGGTTCTTTATCCTCGTACATTGATAACTTCCCCCTATATACTGTTTACGCGGCTGTACTTGCTCCATCTCCTATTCTTTGTACTCAATTTAATTGCACCGCATATGTCTTATAGTTGCAGTATCAGTATACTATCAATTATTAGACGATGCAAATTAAATATTAGTTCCATCAGTAAGAGCAAATATCCGACTAAATATCTGATTATATTAATTACCTGCCTATATTAAGAGACCTCTTCTCTCCGATTCACAGTAAATACATACCAACGCACCCATGAGTTCATCCTGGGTTTTCTGGTTTCTGGTTTTTTGGTTTTCTATACAAGATTTCTTTCTGTACCCCGGGTTAATTTGTAGAGGCCTGCATAGACACCGTTCCGGTTTAATAGATCGTTATGAGTGCCCCGTTCTTTTATTCCGTCTTCGGTCAATACGATTATGCTTTTGGCGTTGCGGATAGTTGAGAGCCTGTGGGCAATTACGAAGGTAGTTCTGTTTTTAGCCAGCTTTTCCAGGGATTCCTGTACAACCTTTTCACTTTCATTATCCAGGGCAGAAGTTGCTTCATCAAAGATAAGTATGGGCGGATTTTTAAGAAACACCCTGGCTATGCTGATACGCTGCTTCTGGCCCCCGGATAATTTTACGCCCCTCTGGCCAATGTAGGTATTATAACCGTCAGGAAGCTCCATTATAAATTCATGGGCATTGGCATTTTTCGCCGCCTCTATGATTTCTTCCTCCATTGCTTCTAATTTGCCATACCGGATATTGTCTAATACACTGCCGGCAAACAGGTATACATCCTGCTGCACAATTCCTATATTTTCACGTAAGGAACGCAATTTTATATCACGGATATCTATGCCATCCAAAAAGATTTTACCGGCACTCACCTCATAAAACCTTGGAATCAGGCTGCAAAGGGTAGTCTTTCCAACACCGGAAGAGCCTACTAAGGCTAAATAATCACCGGCTTCTACTTTCAGGTTTATATTCCGAAATACATCGGCTTTGGTGTCATTATACTTAAAAGATACGTCCTTGAACTCGATGTCCCCGTTTACATTTTTTATGGCTATGGAGTCCTTTTTATCTACGATGTCAGGCTGTATATCCATAATCTCCATGAACCGGTCAAAACCCGTAATGCCGTTTTGAAACTGTTCCGTAAAGTTTATCAGCTTACGGACCGGTTCAATGATGTTATTGATATACAGTAAAAAAGTTAATAAATCACTTAATGCAATAATATCATTTGCCATAAAGACTGCTCCGCCTATGATAACCGCCACATTAATTAAGTTGGTGAAAAGTCCCAGTCCGGAATGGAAGGTTGCCATCTGCCGGTAACTGTTCCGTTTACTTTCCACAAAACGGCGGTTCCCGTCATTAAATTTATCCATTTCCCGGTTTTCATTAGCAAATGATTTTACTACCCGGATTCCCGACAGGTTATCCTCTATCTGGGCGTTGATTTCCGCTATCCGGTCCCTGTTTTTTCGAAAGGCCTTATTCATCTTGTTTTTCATAAGATATGCAAACAGAAACATAACGGGGATAAATGCAAAGACAATTAACGTGATGGGCAGATTGATATTAATTAATATAATAAAAGCCCCTACAAATTTAATGATGGAGATTACGATATCCTCCGGACCATGATGACATAATTCCGTGATATCAAAAAGATCATTGGTAATCCTGGACATTAACTGACCTGTTTTTTGATTATCATAAAAATTAAAGGATAATTTCTGATAACGTTCAAAGATATCGTTTCTCATATCATATTCCATCTTTGCACCCATCATATGCCCCTGATAAGCTATGTAAAAATTACATACCAGCTCCAGCAGGGCTAATCCAACCATAAGAAAAGATAATTTAATGATTGTATGAACTGCATCACTGATGTCATAACGTACCAGTAAATCATTGGTTATATACCTGACAATCAAAGGATACACTAAAGATACTCCCGCCGCCATCAATGCAAAGAACATGTCGGATAGAAATAAACCTATATATGGTTTATAATAAGATAAAAATTTTCTAAATTTTTTACTCACTTTAACCTCTTTTCCTTTCAATTTTTAAGTTAAAAAAGCCTGACCAAAGTTTTGCGCTTACTGAGATCCTGTTGCAAATCAAAGCTATTTTTACGGCATGTGGTATCTTTTACAGGTAAAATAAGCCAGGAAAATACTTCAGTATCCCTTAAGCGGTTTTGGGTCAGGCGCCTAAGACTTTTCATTTAATTATCTGGATAATTTTTTTGATATATCATATAAATACCGGTCTATGTCTTTTGTCATAGAAAGAGCTTCCTGAACATCGAAATCTACATATTTTCCGTCCCTGTAACCGACAACACGGTTGCTTGCTCCCTGACATAGCAGGTCAACTCCATAGGCACCCATGGCGGATGCATGTACCCTGTCAATACAGGTAGGACTTCCACCTCTTTGGATATGTCCGATGATGGTTGCCCTGCTTTCCATACCGGTGGCAGCTTCAATTCTTTTAGCCAGCCCGTTGGAATCACCGATGCCTTCTGCATTTACGATAATGTAATGTTTCTTGCCGGATTTTCTTCTTTTAATAATATTATCAACAATTCTTTGTTCATCATAATTATACCTTTCCGTAATCAGTATATCCTCCGCTCCATTGGCAATGCCGCACCAAAGTGCAATATACCCGGCTTTTCTACCCATAACTTCGATGATACTGCATCGTTCATGTGAAGTTGATGTATCCCTTACCTTATCAATAGCTTCCATAGCGGTGTTCACTGCGGTATCAAAACCGATGGTATAATCCGTACAGGCAATATCCAAATCAAT
>JAATEU010000056.1 GCA_015655565.1 Clostridiales bacterium | reverse complement strand
GTATTGGAATGTGCCCGTTCGGCTGAGTATATCTGTAATGAACTGAGGGTAAAATATGGGATTCCCCGTCTGGATATTGATGGTTTTGGCTTTGAAGCCTTGTCCAATTCACTTAGAAAAGTGGGTTTGTTCTTTGGAATCGAAGACAGGGCAAAGGCCATTATTGATGAAGAAACCGCCAGATGGAAACCGGAGCTGGACTGGTATAAGGAACGCTTAAAAGGGAAAAAGGTATGCTTATGGCCCGGCGGATCCAAACTCTGGCACTGGGCCCATGCAATTCATGAAGAGATGGGCGTTGAAGTTGTCTCTGTTTATACGAAATTCGGCCATCAGGGTGATATGGAAAAAGGTATTTCAAGGTGTGAAGAAGGCGCACTTGCTGTTGACGACCCCAACGAATTAGAGGCACTGGAAGCCATGGTAACGCTGAAACCCGACATTATTTTTACCGGTAAACGTCCCGGGGAAGTGGCTAAAAAGATCAGGGTTCCCTATTTAAATGCCCATGCCTATCATAACGGCCCCTGGAAGGGATATGAAGGCTGGGTCAGATTTGCCAGGGATATTTACAATGCAATCTATTCACCGATTCATCAGCTGGCGCAGGTGGATATCAGTAAAGATGAAATACCGGAGGGTATCGGTTTTGTAACGCAAAAGCTGCTTTCTGATGTGAATTTAAGTTATGAGATAACTTCTTCAGCCACTTTAAGAGAGTATACCGGTAAATATGACTGCATATCAGATATACGGAATAAGACATATCGGGATTTTTCATCATCTGAAAAACTATCAGTGGTATAATGGAGGTGAAATAGTTATGGAGGACAGGATGAAAGATAAAATTGAGCAGATGGTGGATTATATTATGAAAAATTGTCTGTGGCAGTTTCACTCCCGCACCTGGGACAGAGAAAAACAAAATGAAGGGATACTGACCAAAACAATGCAGATATTATGCGGAGAAGCTGTGGAAACGGTCACGCCGGCCGACAAATGCTATTGGGCGGATGCCGTGTGTCTGGCAGATGCATTTATGCAGAAGTATTCGTGGCTGAGCGGCATGGACGTAACGGAGATTAAACTGCTTATGCAGGGGCTTAAAGAACGTATGGATTACTTAACTATTACAGGGTCCCTTAATCTGGAACTAACTGACCCGCTCTATTAGGAAGGAGTGTTGAAAAAACTTGTTTTTTCAACTGCTTATTTACGGATTATTTAATCGAGGATTGAATATCCAGAAAAGAGGTTATTATGTCTTGTGAATTGAAAGTAAAAGAACGTGCCGGTATTATTAACCCCATATTCACCTGCCAGCCCTGCGGTGCACAATACGCCAGTATAGGGATAATGGATTGTATTGGGATTGTTCATGGGGGACAGGGATGTGTTATGTTTGTACGTTTGCTGTTCTCACAGCATTTTAAAGAAAGTTTTGAACTTGCTTCCTCCTCCCTCCATGAGGACGGTGCGGTATTTGGTGCCTTAAACCGTGTGGAAGAAGCGGTGGATGTGCTTTTGATGCGGTATCCCCATGTGAAAGTGATACCGATTATCTCCACCTGCTCCACGGAAGTCATAGGTGATGATATAGATGGTGTTGTCAGGAAATTGAACAACGGACTTTTAAAAGAAAAATATGACGGCAGGGAGGTCTATCTGATTCCCATCCATACACCGAGTTTTAAGGGCAGCATGGTAAGCGGCTATGATGTAACGGTAGAAGAGTTTGTCAAATATTTTGCCAAAAAAACGGAACCCAACGGGAAAATCAATCTGATTACCGGATGGGTCAATCCGGGGGATGTAACTGCCCTGAAGCATCTTTTAGGCGAAATGCAGGTGGAGGCCACTGTTCTGTTTGAAATTGAAGATTTTGATTCACCTCTTATGCCGGAAGGCAATCATGTTTCCCATGGCAATACAACGGTGACAGACCTGGCTTCAACGGCAAATGCAATGGGTACTATTGCACTTAACCGGTATGAAGGCGGAAAAGCAGCCTGGTACCTGGAAGAGGAATTCGGGGTTCCGGCAGTTGTCGGTCCGGCACCAATCGGTATCCGCAACACAGACACCTTTTTAAAGAATGTAAGTAAAATGACGGGAAAACCGATTCCGGCCTCCCTTGTCAGGGAACGTGGTATTGCCATTGACGCTTTGACTGACCTTACCCACATGTTTTTTGCCAATAAGAAAGTTGCTATCTACGGCAATGCAGATCTGGTCATCGGACTTGCGGAGTTCTGCCTGGATCTGGAGATGAAGCCCATGCTTTTACTGCTGGGTGATGACAATACCACATATTCTGTGGATCCCAGGATTAAAGCACTTCAGGAAAAGGTTGACTTTGATATGCAGATTGTAACCAATGCGGACCTTTGGGAACTGGAAAACCGGATTAAAAATGAGGAACTTGAACTGGATCTGATTTTGGGCCACTCTAAGGGGCGGTTTACCGCTATTGACAACGATATTCCAATGTTTCGGGTTGGTTTTCCCGTCTATGACCGTGCGGGAATGTACCGCCATCCGGTGGTGGGATATGCAGGTGCAATCTGGCTGGCAGAACAGATGGCAAATACGTTATTCACCCATATGGAGCATAAGAAAAATAAGGAGTGGGTTCTTAATGTCTGGTAATAGGGCAGCAGCACTTTCGCCAGTATTAAAGAAGGATTAAAAGAGGCAGCAGCCCGCAGTGCTTCAGGAGAGTTTGATCCGGCGGCAGTTGAATGCCGGTAATGGCGGTAAAGAAAGGAAGTTTAAAAATGAGACTACATTATTTGCAGCATGTACCATTTGAAAATCCCGGCAGTATTCTTGTGTGGGCAAAGGAAAATGGCTATGTGATTACAGATACAAAATTCTATCATAATGAAGCCTTGCCGAAGCAGGAGGAATTTGACTGGCTTGTAATTATGGGCGGTCCCATGAATGTCTATGAAGATAAGAAGTATCCCTGGCTTGTCAGGGAAAAGATTTTTATAAAAGAAGCCATTGAAGCCGGCAAGGTAATCATTGGACTGTGTCTTGGTGGACAATTAATAGCTGAGGTCATAGGCGGCAAGGTGACACAGAATCCTTATAAGGAAATTGGCTGGTTTCCGGTTCGCTTAAGTGAGGAAGCAAGACGCTCCCCTTTATTTTCTTTTTTTCCGGAGCAGCCGGTGGTATTTGAGTGGCACGGGGATACTTTCAGCCACCTGCCGGAAGCAGCCGGGCTAATAGCAAAAAACGATGCCTGTGCACATCAGGCTTTCCGGTATAGAGACAGGGTATTCGGATTTCAGTATCACCTGGAAAACACTCTGCCAATCATAAAGGGTCTGGTGGACAATTGCAGGGAAGAACTGATCCCGGATACCTATGTGCAGACAGAGGAAGAATTGCTGTCCCATACAGAATATATGGAACAGGACAATAAGTGGATGAATCAATTTCTGACACAACTGGAAAAAATGTATAGGGAGGGTGCCCTATGATGGAGCAGATACGTTATAAACAGCGAATTTGTACGGATAAAGAGAAAATAGAAACATTTCTTTTGCAGGCAAGAACCGGGGTGTTGGCAATGGCAGGCGGTGAATATCCTTATGCAGTTCCCGTTAACTATGTATGGCATGACGGCTCCGTATTCTTTCACGGTATGGGTTCGGGCAAAAAGGAAGATATCCTTTCTAAAAACCCCCCGGTTACTTTTACAATATATGAGGAATATGGCACCGTAAAACATCCTATGCCCTGTCATGCGGATACGGCATATATGAGTGTAATGTTTTTCGGCAAGGCGGTAAAGGTGACGGAACCGGGTGAGGCGGCGAAAGTTCTTCAAAAACTGGTTGATAAGTTTATGCCTGATTTTTACGGACACCCTCTAACCGGTAATTTGATTGAGAAATACCGTTCTTCCATGGATGGCAGAGCGGTTTCCGTCTATCGGATCACGCCGCAGGAAATGACAGCCAAAGAAAATTCTGCAGATCCTGCGGGTTCTGTATCCTTAGCCTATAGGAAAGGATGATGTATTATGTTCTTGATAAAAGAACATGGACTTTGTGGTGTAACCAGTTATACTGCCTATGAAAACGGAAGAATGGAAGAGTGCAGGTTAAATGCTTATAATCTTATTCCGACTAAATATGGGTATCTTGTACCCCAATATAAAAATCCGGGAATAAGAAGAAAAGATGCACGGGCTTTATCCTTTTACAAAGATGGAAATTTAAGAAGTATTTCTTTGGAGAAACAAACAGGAATAACAACACCCATAGGTACCTTTCCCGCAGAACTGATTACCTTCTATGAAGACGGTGCCCTGGACAGTTTATTTCCGCTAAACGGGCAGATTGGCTTTTCCTGGTCGGAAGAGGAAGAAGGGCAGCTGGCAAATGAATTTAATTTTAATTTTCCCTTCGGACAATTTACCGCAAAAATAAGCGGAATTCGGTTTTATAAGAACGGCAGTGTCAGAAGCCTGATACTGTGGCCGGGTGAAATAATACAAATCAGCACACCGGCAGGGGAATTGCCGGTACGGATTGGCTTTAAGCTTTATGAAGACGGGTCCCTTGAATCGGTAGAACCGGCCGAACCGGTATTTATCAAAACTCCGGTCGGACCGATAAAGATCTTTGATGCAGCTGCCTTAGCGGTTGATGCGGACAGAAATTCTTTAAAGTTTGACAGAAGGGGCAATCTGATTTCCCTTGCTACCTCTGGGGATATTACAATAGAGAATAAAATAAACGGTTATAGGAGAATTATTTCTTCTGTGCTAAGAACGGGCCTGACGGAAGATGATTACATAAAGTCGCCGGTTAAGATATTGTTTCAGGAGGAGAAAATAATCATAGAAAATGGAATAGTTAAGGCAGAGTATATGACGGAAGAATGTAAACTGAGCATAGTATATGACCATAGTCTGGGAGAGAAATCATGTTATGGGGACTGTTCTGTGTGCAGGGACTGCTCATAATATAATCAGGTTAGGCATAGGCTACCGGCCTATGCCGGTATTTTGTTAATCTTAAAACCTGCATAACTGCCTGATATTTGCGTTGGGGCAAGACGGAGGAATAAGGCGTAGCGTGGCTACGCTGATTGACGACAACGCAGCACCGGCGTGCCGGTTATTGCAGATAGATGACAGGAGCTACTGCGACTAAATTTTCAATACCGGTATCTTTTTGGTATAATTTCGGTATCAGGATTGTTTCATTTCCTAATTCATGGCAGGCAATTGTTAAAGGAACTTTTTCACATATCTGTTTTGTATAGGTTCCTTTTTTTGTGCGCAGGGTCAGGTAATACGGAGCGTTATCATCATGTCGATATCCCGGTTTGACCGTGGCGGCAATGGAAAAGGTGACGGATTCTTTCTTATCTCCG
>JAATEU010000571.1 GCA_015655565.1 Clostridiales bacterium | reverse complement strand
GGACGGATGGTTCAGATGATGTAACAGTAAGTTGTACAACTTAAAAAGGAGGTAAATATGGATTTCCAGCAGAGCAGAACTTTTATGAATGTGCAGAGTGCATTTGAAGGGAAATTAATAAATAGCACCAAATAGGAAATATATGGTATTAGGGCCAGGGGACAAGGGTATATACAAATTGGGAATATTTTTGATGTCATATCCAGATATGAAAGAGAACAAGCGGTAATATGGCTTAGGTTATTAAACAATGGTGAACTTCCCGATACACTCCAAAACCTTATTGAAGCGTCTGATAATGAGGCTTACACGGGCAATACTTTATACCGTGATTATGCGCAGACAGCCAGGGAAGAAGGATTTGATTCTATTGGAGCATTATTTGACGGTGTTGCCAATATAGACTTGAATAGTGAAGTGATTTTTCGATCCCTTGCAAACGACGTTGAAAATAATCAGGTATTTTGCAAAGAACAGGAAATATTGTGGGTCTGCATTAATTGCGGTAATATCTTGGGTGGGCTATGTGCCCCGGAGATTTGTCCGATTTGTGGTTTTCCACAAGGCTATTATCAGGTGTATGATATCATATATTAAATTGTTTTAATTGTTTATAATATTGGAACACATAAAAACTGTGCAGGTCCTGGAGCTGTTGCAAAATTCATATACTTATAACTTGTGACTGGAACCTGACCGTATTTATTTTCCGGACAATTTAGGGAATGTATGCGCGGATAGCTGCAAGAAAGAGAATACGGCTGTCTATTCTGCAATAAAGCATAAATTTCGGGAAATACAGTCTGCGTTCCAGTTACTGGTTTGGCAACCTTTCATTGATATACTTAATAAATAATTTTTTATCATTATTAATTCCATTTACAATTGGATTTTCATACGTTATAATTAAGCCTTGATATAATGAAATACAAGAAGCAGAAAGCGGGACAAACCTGTTTCAAAGTATAATAAAAGAAGGTTTTTATTACGGTTGTAAAGTAAGAAAAATAATAGAAAATAGATTACTGCTTAGAGTTTATATAGCATATTGATAAAAATATATAGAAAGGCTAATATAAAAAAGCTTTGTGGATTTTTAATATAAAACACGGAATTTATTTGAAAAAGGCAGCAATAGGAAAAAGCATGGGAACATAAGATATGGAGGTATTTAGTAGAAGAAATGTTAAACAACTTAATGTTTATCAACAGGTTTTTATTAGCCCGGCTGCGCAGAATATACTTTATGGCACTACCCGAGGGTAAAAACGATTTTAAAAAAAGCAGAATGTACTTTACGGTAGGGGATAGTGCGGCACAAACGATCGTGCAGCTTTCAGGGGGGACGTTTTTAGCAACATTAATGTCATTTTGTGGTATATCGGATGCCAATATTGGAGTTATTAGCTCCTTGGTGAGCCTTGCCGCCATATCACAGCTTTTTCTGATTAATTTTTTTAAGAAAATTAAAAAATATAAATTTTTAGTATGTTTTTCTGCATTACAAAGAATGCTTTTTAACGTAATATATTTAATACCGTTATTACCGATTAATAGTACAAAAAAGGCGGTTTTTATTATATTGTTATTTTTTATCGGACAAATATTTGTGCAGATAGGGGCCCCGGCGCAACAGGATTGGATTGCCAGCCTGGTTCCAGGCAGATTAAGAGGAAAGTACTTTTCCATAAAGGATTCCATAGCTGTATTTGTTGTATCTAGCACAAGGTTAATCGCAGGTATTATATTAGATTATTTTAAAAAGCGGAATATTGAGACCGGATTTATTATCATCGGAATTTTAATATTTATTCTGGTGGTTATTAATGTAGCAGCACTTTCTAGTATGAAAGAACCAAAGACCTCCTATGTGAATCAGGACGGAAAGGAAATGCATGGAAGGCTTGCCAAAAAAGCCAGGCAAAATGTAAAAACCGTAAAAATAGAAGGAAACGGGATTTTGACGGAGCTCAAAGAAGCCTTTCAGAATCGGAAATTTAGAAAGGCGTTTATTTTACAAGGCTTGTACACCCTTTCTTTTTATATATCAACACCCTTTAATTCCAGCTATCAGATCAATGAGCTGGCGCTGCCTTATACTTTTATTATGCTGGTTGGATTCATAGCAAATCTGTACCGGATTTATATATCACCGAAATTAGGAAGATTAGCGGATAAATATGGAATGGCTAAAGTGTTAAGATATACCATGTTAGCACTTGGATTTTATATGCTGGTTATGGCATTAACAGTACCAGGTAATGCTTACCCGTTTCTTATTCTTAGTTCGGTATTGTCATCGACTGCCTGGGCCTTTGTAGGAATTGGCTTGTTTGGACTTCAATTGGATTTTTTTAAAAATGATAAGAGAATGATTTGGCTGACCTTAGTATCATCCATCTCGGGATTTTTTGGATTTATAGTTTCTATTATAGGCGGTACTTTATTGGATTTTTTACAAAAAATTTCCCTTAACCTTAACGGAGTTACTATTTACGCACAACAGGTATTAAATATGCTGGGATTTATTATTATGCTGATTGCCGTATGGTTTATCCGATATCAAATTGAAACGGAAAAAGTCGATTCCAATCGCAAGGATGGAAGAGTATCAATATAAAAATGTGCAGCAGTATCTATTATTTTTTACAATAGTACTTTCTGATTATTCAGGATGAACGCAGAAAGGAAAAATTCAGTAGAAATTCCGGCAACTGCCAGGTGCAGTTGTCTTAGTTTTATTTACTCTCCGGACAAACGCAGGAAGAAAGGTTTATCCTGAATTCACTTAAAATATTCTTGACAATTAAAACAATTCATTGTATTATATAAAAGCAGTATTGATAGCATAAGACATATAGGGGTATAGTTCAGTTGGTAGAATAACGGTCTCCAAAACCGCAGGTCGAGGGTTCAAGTCCTTCTGCCCCTGTAGTTACAAAATTCTCTTAAGCCATGTAAATTTAGTGGTTTGAGAGAATTTTATTTTTAATAAAGCTATATAAAATTGTAAAAATATGTAGTTGCTCTACTGTTAACAACATTTTATTTTGTATCAATATTTGTTATAATGAAAGCACATAATATATCAAAGGTAACGAAATAGGTATCTGTATATTTGACAGGTAACTAAAAATTTTCTTAAATGCACTGAATTAAGTGAAATTTATGCAATGCTGTAATAGATTATGTTTGAAAAATGCTTGTGCCGTATTGATTGTTTCACTTTGTGGGAGGTAAGGAGCGATTTTGGGAGCGTAGCTAGGGCTACGTTTCCAAAATTGTGACGCAGCATACCACAAAGTGGGGAGGTCAAAAATTTGCAATGATTTTTCAAACACGCTATAGTTATCTATTATCCTTATTTAATTTATATAGACTTAACAATATTTCAAGTTTTATATTATTTCCATAGATTTTTCAATTTTTTCTTAATTAATTCTTTTTGTTTATGAGTTTCTGTGTTATCAATTACAAACAATCCATTAACATTCTGATATAAAATACTACCTTCTTTAACTTCTTGGGGTAAATTCTCTTTTAGAATATTCACCATTACTTTTTCTTCTGTTTCACAAACTGCAAAGTTTCCTTCAAATCTATCAACTATGAATCTTTTCATAAACCGCTCCTTTATCTTGGTGAATTACATTTACTGCATGGAACATAAGATTTTCTAGCATCCTCTAAACTTATGGGTATATTATTTTTTCCAAGATATTGACAACCTTTCATACGATATTTTTCTCCTGTATTAGTAACATATACAGTTACAGATTTAGGATTAGTGTCTTCTATGAGCCAGGCGGTACACTAGGCTTGTGATTAAAAACAATATATTTACCATCAGATGTTGCTATTATTGTGCCTAATTCATCAGTACGATAAATATCAATACTTTTATTAATGAGTTTATTAAGGGTTTCAGCTTTTGGATGTCCGTACTGATTATTTTTACCAACACTTATTATAGCATATAAAGGATTAACTGCATTTAAAAACTCATCACCAGTACTAGAATCCGAACCATGATGCCCAAGTTTCAATACATCAGCGGAAATATCCAATCCATTATTTAACATTTCATTTTCTGATATTTCTTCTG
>JAATEU010000093.1 GCA_015655565.1 Clostridiales bacterium | reverse complement strand
TTGCTGCCTTCAAATAAAATAATATCCCCTAAATCAGATATTTCATGTATATTGCTAGGACCATCCAGGAACACCACCGGAACATCTTTTTTAAGGATTAATTCTAAAAACGATTTGCTGAATACGCTTAATATAATGATCCCGCTCATATCCGTCTGCATATCCAAAGGCAGGATATGATTGGCTTCATCTTCTTCGCTGATAAAATTAAACTGCAGCCTGCAATTATTTCTGTTTAACTCATCCGATACCCCCATAATAATCCGGTTCCAAAAGGCAGACAGTTCCCTTCTGACAAATACCACTATAGTTTTGGTCTTCTCCAGTCTGATTTTAAATTCATTCAGGACAACCGATGACAATTTGGTGTATCCCATTTCGTAGGCTTTTTTTATTACCACATACCTGGTTTCATACGCAACCGTATCACTGTTGTTAAGTGCTTTCGCAACCGTATTACGGGATAAATTCAGTTCCCTTGCAACATCCTGTATTGTTATTTTCTTCACTTGATCTACCTCATTGTCTGCAGATTATTCCGTATTCCTTCTGGCATCCATTCCTTTTATCTGCTTAGAAGCTTTTATTCCGCACCATAAATACATTAATGCATCAAGATAAACCGGCATAATTCCTTACATAATTAATTTACAACAGCGGGATACCGATGTCAATCGTAATTTAGATTTCTTTTTTCCTTATATTTTAATCTTTTCATTATAATTTTAACCGTATTTTAACTTGACGCTGCCATAAAAAAAATATAAACTGAAAGAGCAGACAATACACAGAAATGAATGATACCAGCAAGATTGACAAGTGCATGAATAAATTGGAGGGATTACACATGGGAATATTAACAAGATTTAAAGACATTATGTCAAGCAACATCAACGCAATACTTGATAAGGCGGAAGATCCTGAAAAGATGATAGAGCAATGCTTAAGGAACCTGAACAGTGATTTGGGAAAGGTTAAATCAGAAACTGCAGCCATTATGGCAGAAGAACAACGTGCGAAGAGGGTTCTTGACGATTGTAATGAAGAAATTGCAAAAATGCAGACTTATGCAATAAAAGCATTGGAAGGAAATAATGAAGAGGATGCCAAAAAATTCTTAGAGCAGAAAGCATCCTTAACCTCTAAATTAAACGGTCTGCAGGAAGCTTATGAGTTATCACATTCCAATGCGGTTCATATGAGGGAAATGTATGATAAATTGGTTTCGGATATTAATGAACTGGAATCCCGCAAGGATATGATAAAAGGCAAGTTATCCGTCGCGAAAGCACAGGAACGTATCAATAAAATGACTTCATCCTTTGCAAGCGCCAATGATTCCATGGCAAGCTTCAGCAAATATGAAGAAATGGCCGACAAAGCCATTGATAAAGCAAATGCCATGGCTGAACTTAACCGTTCCACAGATGAAAATTCTATAGATGACCTGTCAAAGAAGTATTCCTCCGATACCGATGTCGATGCGGAATTGGCTGCACTGAAAGAAAGCTTGAATAAGTAGGAATACGGATTAACAATTTTTATCATGATTGCCCTTAAATTTCCAATCGTAATCATGCTGTATGCGGGAATAGCGGCAGGAAAGTTACGGCCGCTGTTTTTCGCGCAAAGAATAAACCATAGCAGAAAGAGGTAAGGATTTCAATGATAGTACAATATAAATGTCCGAATTGCGGTGCCGACATGGCATATGACAGTACCTCCGGTATGCTGCACTGCGACAGCTGCGGAAGGAATGACAGTATAGACACAATTCCGAAACCGGAGGCCGCGGATTATCACGATGACGCTAAAGCCGGCACTCCCCACTCCTTCCGGAAGGAAGAGAATTATGAGGAGGATATAAGGAAACCTCATTTATTTGACGAAAATCAAACGGACGAATACCACTGCAAAAATTGCGGTGCCGTACTAATTACAGATAAAGACACAACCGCAACCACCTGCAGCTTCTGCGGTGCCGGTATTGTATTAAGTGACCGGTTAAGCGGAAGTCTCGCTCCGGCCAAAGTAATCCCTTTTACCATTAATAAACAGCAGGCACAGGAAGCATTCCGTACCTGGTGCAGAAAAGGCCTCCTTACTCCCAAAGGCTTTATGACCGCTGACCGTATTAAAAGTATAACCGGTTTATATGTACCCTTCTGGCTATATGATTTAAATGGTCAGGGAGAAGCAGATGCAACCTGTACACGGGTCAGGACCTATACACGGGGGGAATACATTTATACCGAAACCAGTTTTTATCATGTGTACCGGCAGGTTAACTTAAATTACCTTAAGGTACCGGCAGACGCTTCCGAAAAAATGAATGATGAATTAATGGATAAATTAGAACCTTACCATTATAATAATCTTAAGGATTTTAACATGCCTTACCTGGCAGGGTATCTTGCAGAAAAATATAATTATGATGAAAAGGCCTTATACCCCAGGGTTGAATCCAGGATTTCCGATTATGTAAACAGTTATATTCAATCGACAATCAGCGGATATACTACAACTGCCTATAACCGAAAGGACATTAAGGTGAGGCAGCGGCACGCTGATTATGTACTTCTTCCTGTCTGGATGGTATGCTACGATTATAAGCAATCCAAACATACCTTTGCAATGAACGGCCTAACCGGCAAGATTGTAGGTAAACCGCCGCTAAGTAAGGGTAAGATAGCCGCATGGTTTGCCGGTATCAGCAGCGGGGTCTTTATAGCTATTAAAATAATCGCAGTCCTGACGGGAGGTCCATTGCTATGATAATAGGAAGGAAATATATAAAATTAAAACCGGTTCCGATTTCTATCTTTTTTATGGTTGTCTGCTGTTTTATAATCCTCCTCACAGGTTCTTCCTTTTCCGGTACCGCAGCTTATGCTGCCCAGGAAGACCAGAAGGTATATGATTTTTATGGGCTTTTTAGTGACGAAGAAATAGCGGACCTGGAAGATATCTGCGCTGAATATGGTGAAGATGGTAAGATTGACATAGTAATGATAATTACCGATGACCTTAAGGGCAGCTCCGCAACAAGATACCTGGAGGATTTCTACGACGAATATGGCTTTGGGTATAACGAAGAATTTGGTGATACCGCTATGATCCTGGTCAATATGGAAAGCGGTAACCGGAGTGTGAATATACAAGGTTATGGCAATGCAGAATATTACCTGAATAATGACAGAATCGAATATATTCTGGATGATGTCGCTCTCATGTTACAGGATGGCAGTTATTACGATTCCCTGGAAGAATTTTCCAGGCAGGCAGCTTATTATATGAAGGAAGAAAAAGGTGTTAACACAACTCCAGCTGCAGGCGGTATCAATTCCGGTAATTATTACGGGGAATCTTCCTATGACGGTCCCAGTAATTATTATGGAGAAAAAGAAGACAATATTTTCTACAATACCCTTTTTCAGCTGCTGATTGCTATTATTATCGGTGCAGCCGCAGTGGGTATTATGGCAGTAAATTCCGGGGGACGGGTTACCGTCCATAACAGAACCTATCTGGACGAACCGCATTCCGGGGTAGTTGCAAACCGTGATGATTATATCAGAACCACAACAACAAGGGTCAAAAGACCTTCCAACAACAATGGCAAAGGCGGAAGGAGCAGCGGAGGCGGCGGAATATCCCGCGGGGGGCATTCCCACAGCGGAGGCGGACGAAGCTTTTAATCGTTATAGAATAGCTGAACCGGATAACTCTTTTATATTTTGTCCGCAGCATAGACCGATTAAATCTACAAGCCGATTTGCCGGTTCGTGTACAGCCGCCAAATGAAAATAAAGAAAGGATGTATGAAACCATGGGACTTTTTTCAGGACAGTTTTCAAATGTGGTAGAATGGGAAGAATTCAGGGAGGATATGATCTTCTGGAAATGGCATAACGATGAAATAAAAAAAGGCAGTAAGTTAATGATACGTCCGGGCCAGGATGCCGTTTTTTTATTTAACGGAAAGACGGAAGGAATCTTTAAGGATGAAGGTGACTATGATATTGAATCCGAAATCATACCGTTTCTGTCCACCCTGAAAGGCTTTAAATTTGGCTTTAACAGCGGCATGCGGGCTGAAGTATTATTTATTAACACCAAAGAGTTTACCGTAAAATGGGGCACAAAAAGTGCCATAAATATCCCGACCCCGCAGTTGCCGGGAGGAATGCCAATCCGTGCAAACGGCACCTTTAACTTTAAGGTTAATGACTATATTAAATTAATTGATAAAATTGCCGGGGTTAAGGACAGTTATCTGGTGGAAGACGTTAAGCTCCGTATCATTTCCCTTTTGGATCAGTTAATCATGAAATGGATTGTAAAAGAGGGAAAAGATATGTTTAATCTTCAGGCAAATTCCTTTGACATCAGCAACGGCATTAAAACCGACCTGGATATGCAGTTATTTGATACCGGTATGACCGTTACCGGATTTCATATCATGAGTATTACTTATCCCGAAGAAATTCAGGAAATGATTAATAAAAATGCTTCCCATAGCATGATCGGCAGCATGGACAGATACCAGCAAGCATCCATGACCGAAGGAATTGCTTCCGGCAAAGTAAGAGGCGGCGGTGCCGCTTCCGATATGGCAGGCATGATGATGGGAATGAATATGGCGAACCAGATGCTGCAGAATATGGATAAAGCAAATACCGCACAGCCCAATACCCAATCCCAAAGCAGTGGGCAACAAAGCGGCGGACAGCAAAACAGTGACCAAAAGCCTAATTTTTGTCCCAACTGCGGCCAGAAAACCGGTGATGCTAATTTCTGCCCCAATTGTGGCCAGAAACTGAAATAGTTCTCAAAAAAGTCATCTGTTTCTAAAAAGGCTGCTGCAAAATCATTAACAAGTTACTTGCAGAGGAATATTGATAACATACCTCTGCAAGCAATACCGTTAATAATTTTGCGGCAGCCTTAGCTTCTTAAATAAGTTATTGTACCTGGAATACCGGATCCTGCACCAGTTTCTTTAATTTGTCTTCCGCATCCTTTAAATTGCTGCCCTTTACGCCAAAATAGAATTTAATTTTAGGTTCTGTTCCGGAAGGCCTGACTGCACACCAGGCATCTTCCTCCAATTCAAAGTATAAAACATCGGACTTCGGCAATGCGGTCGGGGTCACGGTTCCGGAAGCGATATCCGTAATGGTATCCGCTCCGTAATCCCTGAATTTAAGAACTTTACAGCCGCCGGCAGCCTTAGGCGGATTATTCCGGTAGCTTTCCATAATTTCATTGATTTTCTGCATACCTTCTATACCCTTTAAGGTAACCGATACTAAATCCTCTTTATAATAACCGTATTTTCCGAACAGTTTATTCATCTGGTCATAAAGGGTAATGCCCTTTTGCTTATAATAAGCTGCAGCTTCGCATAAGGTCATAACGGCAACAACCGCATCCTTATCCCTTGAATGGGTACCTATTAAGCAGCCATAACTTTCTTCAAAGCCAAACACATACTCATTTGAACCGGTTTCTTCAAACCGTTTAATTTGTTCCCCAATAAATTTAAAGCCGGTCAGGACTTCAATTAAGGCTGAACCATAATATTTTGCAATCTGATCTGCCATATTGCCGGTTACGATTGTCTTAACCAGGGCTGCATTGGAAGGAAGGGTATTGTGTTCCGCCTTCTGGGAAAATACATATTCCGCTATTAATGTACCGGACATATTACCGGTTAATAATACGAACTCACCCTTTTCATTACGCACCTGTACACCAAGTCTGTCCGCATCCGGGTCCGTTGCGAGGATTAAATCTGCGCCTGCCTCATCCGCCAGTTTCTTAGCCAGAGCAAATACTTTAGGGTCTTCCGGGTTAGGATAACCAACCGTCGTAAAGTTGGAAT
>JAATEU010000131.1 GCA_015655565.1 Clostridiales bacterium | reverse complement strand
TTCCGTTCTGCTATATCCGTTACAAAATAAATAATAATCCTAAATTCCGCAGGATTCCGGTTTTCATAAATCCATATTTAAAAACCAGCTGCCTTCTCTTTATCCAATTCTGATTAAGAAGATATGCCATTGCATAAACTTGCATTTTTTCAGTACCGTCCAGCTGGGAGTGATATATACGGTAAAATTCTTCTGCCTGCAAAGCAGTTTTGCAGATTATTTCCTTTTGCTTTTGCAAAGAGGCAAGCCGTTTTTTAACATAAGCCGGAAAACTCCGGTTTCCAACTACGTTACCTCCATGCTGCCTATAAAAAAGAGTTGTTTGGGGCAGGTAACTGATATGTCCAAAAGCCGCAGCTGTCAGAGAGGTCCACCAATCATGATATCTTGCATTTTGGGGATGATTGTACATTTTCTTTTGCAGCGGTCCATTAAACATGACCGTACAGCCTATCATTTTATTTTCCATCATAATATGAGGCAGATCAACCTTTCTGGTATCTAATTTGCTTCTTCTGTAAAAGGAAGGATATAATACTTTTAATTTCTCATCCACTACAAAAGCATCCGTAAATACGGCCACAACCGAGTCCTGTCCAAATTTTTTCTCAGCCTTTTTCATATGCTGTATGGTTTTATTAATTTTATCCGGCATCCAGACATCATCCTGGTCGCAAAACATATAATATTCCATTATTTCTTCCGTTTCCATATTGTCAGATAAAGCAAATGTATTTTCTTCCTTTATTTTATTGTTGGATTTTGCCGCAAATTGAACACCTTCCAAAAAATTCAATGTGACTCCTTTATTGGCGGTATTCTTTTGATACATGATTTTATCCGGATACCGGTGAAGATATTCTTCTATGATACAACTTGTCCTGTCTGTTGAACCATCGTCAAAAATCCATAATTTCCAGTTTTTAAAATTACTTTTTATAATTGACTCAATCTGTTCTCCAATATATTTTTCGCCGTTATACGCAGCCATAATTATATTCACCCGATTCATTCTAACTCCCGTCTGCCCGCTCTCACGGGCACTCAAATTATGATAGTGAAAAAAATACAGAGTATTTTCACACTACTCCCATCTGAGTGCTTTACCATGCCTCAAATGCTTATTTCCAATAAGAAGGATTCATACTGAGTTTTTTTATCAGGGGCCTGGGAAGCCGCTCATAATTTTTTCCTGCTATATATCCCAAATATTTTAATCCGCTTTGCAGGATCAATCCGGGAATTAATTGATACAGCTTCTTATCCATTAAATAATTTAAGGTCTGCTTTACCAGTTTCCTGCCTTCATTTTCTGATTTCACGGCAGAAAATATATGGCTGAATTGCTGTTGGGATACCGCTAAATCAAAGTTTCTTTTAAACTGCTGTCCATAAGTATATGCATGGGAATGATATACCCTTGCCTCTGCCGTATATGCGATTGAATAACCGGCCTTTACAATCCCTGCCGCCATAATCATATCTTCATTAAAAATGGTCCGGGTAACAAATCCGCCCAGATTATCATAAACGGTTTTACGATATGCAGCACAGACATTGGAACAAAAATAAGTTCTAATGCCCAGTGTGGGAAGGTCACTTAAGGATTTTGTATAGCTTTGTTCCGGATAGTTAAACTGCCTTGTATATTTTTCTATAATTGAGGTCTTTGGCAGGGCTAATTGTCTGCCATATGCCGCCGCCACCTTAAGGTCACGAAAAGGCCTGGTTAAATATCCGATTAAATTAACATCCGCCGGGACAGCATCCTGAGTCATAAACAAAAGTATTTCTGCCTGTGATAAGGATGCTCCGTAATTCCTTGTACCACCATGATCAAAATCTGATTTTTTTATATCAATACGTTCTATCCTGCAGTCAGGAGCATTAAAACTTAGTGCATAGGATAAAGCCTCCTCCGTCTTCTCCTTTTGCACAAACTGATTGCTGTCTGTAAGCTCCTCAACCGTATGGAGAATTATAATCCGGTTGGGTTTTATACTTTGTTTCACTAATCTCTCAATTAATCGGTTAAATTTTAAATCCGGCTTATAAACCGGTATGATAACATCCACTGATAAAGAAAATGATATATCCTCCGTATGGCTGTCAATCACTTCCATATCTTTCATAATTAAACAATCCTCCTCACTTGAATTTACACCATAAGCCTATCATACTCAAATATTATATACCTGTCAAGACAAGTGCAGGGGTTGTTGTGAAATCCAACAACTCCTGCACATTTTTATTTATGAATTAACACGAACCTTAATCGCTCTCAGGCCTGGCATCAAAGGCAACATTCAATGTCTTATCAACATACTGTCCATTTTCTAAGGATTTTACTGTTATGGTACCATCGGAGCCTGCTTTTGTATAACCTAATACCTCCTCTAAATCCGCCATGGTTTCAACCGTAACATTGTTAACGGAAACGATAATATCTCCAACTTTTATACCTGCCTTTTCCGCCGGAGAACCTTCCTGGATTTCTCCCACATACACTCCAACCGGCATATTAAATCTCTCTGAATAAACATCGGTAACCTCCTGGCCTGATATTCCCAAATATGCTTTATCGCCCTCTTCCAGATCCGTTCTGTTCATCAGTTCATTAATAACTGGAATTGCATCTGAAATCGGGATTGCATAGCCAATACTCTCAACACTGTCATCTACATATTTAACAGAATTAATACCAATTACTTCACCTTGGGAATTTAATAATGCTCCGCCGCTGTTACCGGGATTAATGGCGGCATCTGTCTGCAATACCTGCAGAGTAACATTATCAACGGTTACTTCCCGGTCCAAAGCACTGATATAACCAACGGTTATGGATTGTCCGTAGCCTAAGGCATTTCCTATGGCAATGGCCATTTCACCAAGCTTTAGGGAATCGGAATCACCCAAAGTTGCAATTTTAATTTCATCAATGGTTTCTTCTGTTAAATCATCAAGGCTTACTGAAATAACTGCTAAATCAGAACTTGGAGCTGTTCCCTTAATGGTAGCCGATGCAGTAGTATCATCTGCAAAAACGATTTCAACCGATTTGGCATCTGCTACAACATGATTATTTGTTGCAATGAGTATCTCAGAATCATTCTGACCAATAATAATTCCGGAACCGCTGCCCTGCGTGTCTTCACTGTACTGCCTTCCGAACATATCACTGGATACACTGGTTACTACCGAATTAATTGCTACAATAGACGGCATTACATTATCTACTACGGCAGAAACATCACTTGTAACATTACCCTGAGTTCCGGTCTCTACCGCCACCACATCCTCCGAGCCCGTATCTGCCGAATCACCGTCTGTTTTATCAGCATTCTGACTATTATTTGAAATAGAATTTAATCCCTGAAAGGAAGCTCCGGCCACTAATCCGAATATGGCAGCGGCGACTGCAATTTTTCCGAGGCTCTTAAAAAAATTGTGCTTCTTTTTCGGCTTTGGCGTAACATCAGAGATAATTGCATTCACTTCAATTATATCCTGTGCAGGATTGGATGTATCATCATAATTTTTATCATCATTGTTTTGGTTATTAAAATATTCAATGTTCATAGTATTTTCTCCTTTCAAACTTTAGTTATTATATTTAATTTTATTTATTTGTTTCTTTATTTTATAACTAAAGTTTAACAGGAAATTATGTCTACTTTGTGATTACTATTTGAAATATTAATGAAGTATTATATCATTTTATAGCTGCCTAATATTTTAAGGCTCATTGCTTCTTCCTTTACACCGTATAATGCATTTTTAACACCTGCTTCATTAAGGTTTCCTTCAAAATCAACAAAAAAACGGTATTCAAAAACTTTTCCTTCCAAAGGCCTGGATTCAATTTTAGTCATATTCAGGTTGTTATAGATAAAATGGGACAGCATATTATAAAGTGTACCGCTTTCATGGGGCAATTCAAAACAGATACTGACTTTGTTTGCATTCTTAATATATTTTTTCTCTCTTGTAATTATGATAAAACGGGTGGAATTTGTATTTTCATGATTAATCGCCTCATCTAAAATCTTCAGTCCATAATATCCGGCCGCCTGCTTACTTGCTATAGCTCCCTGGGTAATATCTCCATCCTCCAATACTTTCTTGGCACTGTCCGCCGTACTGGTACATTCAACCGGATTCATATGCCGGTGGCGTTCTATGTATTTCGAACACTGCATAAGTCCCTGGGGATGAGAATAAACATTATGGATATCCTCAACAGCGGCTCCGGGTAATCCTAACAGGGCATGTTCAAGGGTGAGGAAAGTCTCGTCAATGATAGAATGAGTGAATTTTACAAGGAGATCATAAATATCCGAAATTCCGCCG
>JAATEU010000040.1 GCA_015655565.1 Clostridiales bacterium | reverse complement strand
GGCCTTTTGAGTTATGGTACATCAATAATATCATTTTTTACAACTATATCAATTTTAGGATTAGATGGAGTAGTTGTTGCTGAGATGGTAAGGTCTCCGGAAAAAGAAACAAGCTATTTGGGCTCTGCCCTGGTAATGAGATTCATCATATCGTGTTTATCGATGGTGGCGATTTATGGAATTTTATTGGTTTTAGAACCGGGGAATAAGCTGCTTCGGACTGTGACAATGCTTCAGGCTGTTGCAATAGCGTTCCAGGCATCAGAAGTATTATACTATTGGTTTCAAGCAAAATTGAAAATGAAATACGTGACGATTGCAGGGATTATTTCACTTACAGCGATGGCCGGTTGGAGAATAGTTTTACTGGCTATTTCTGCCGGTATTGAATGGTTTGCGCTGTCATATTCAATTTCTGCTTGTGTGTGCGGGATTGTAACGTGCTTCTTTTTCTTTACTAAAGCAAAGTTGCGCTTACGTTTTATTTATAACGATGCAAAATATCTTTTAAAAAATAGTTATCATTTTATTATCGCTGGTTTAGCTGTAACACTTTATACTCAATTGGATAGAATTATGCTGGGAAAGTTAGTCAGTTCAGAGGCAGTTGGTTTTTATTCCGCAGCGATGACTATTGCTGTAATGTGGGAACTTGTTCCACAGGCCATTATAAATTCCGCCAGACCACTTTTGATGAAAAAATATACAATTGATTATAATGAATATCAAAAGCAGTTTAAAATACTTTTATTAGGTATCTCAATTATGGGGATCTTAGTAGGCGTGATGTTTACCTTGTTCGGAAGAACCGCCATTTTTATACTATATGGTAAATCTTACATAGATGCAGTGCCGGTTTTATATATTTTAATTTGGTCAACGGGTTTTTCAATGATTGGTACTGCCAGAATAATATGGTTAGTTTCGGAAGGATTAAATAAGTATGCAAAACATTTCACATTGATTGGAGCTGTTGTAAATATTATATTAAATGCGTTATTTATTCCTATATGGGGTATAACTGGTGCAGCTGTTACAACCTTAATATCACAACTGGTCGTTGCATTATTTGCTCCAACTTTTTTTAAAGAAACAAGATCTTTTATTTATATCTATATTGGATCATTCAAAATGTTACCCGATATACGTGAAAAAATTATAAAGAATCGTCAAAAAGATAGTTACTGATACTAAATTAAAATTTATCTAATTAGAAGCAGGTAATTTAAATCAAATAATATCAGATGTTTATATTTTAGCTTAAAAAATACAATAATTTTGGAGGAAAACGAATGAATATTAAAAAGGCATTAAGAAGCAATCTGGTTACTGGAAAAATTTATCAGGAGGGGGTAGAAGCTAAAAACAGAGTATTAATTTGTTTTAATCCAAAAGAATACTATAGAGCCAAATTTTATCGGGTATTCCATTCAGAAATGAATCTGGAATCACCTAAATTTATGGCAGAAAAATTAATCTGGCTTACATTGTATTATTATAAAAATAGCCCATTGGTAGCAAGGTGCGCTGATAAGATTGCGATGCGGTCATATATTCAAAAATGCGGATTAAGTGAATATTTAAATCCAATACTGTTCACATATAAAGGTGTAGAGGATATAGAATGGAATAAATTGCCGGAGCAGTTTGCTTTAAAATGTAATCATGGCTGTGCATATAATATAATTTGTCATGATAAGAGTAAGTTGGATGTAATGGAAAGTAAAAGAAAATTATCAAACTGGATGAAGGAAGATTATTGGAAAATATATGGTGAATTTGCATACAAAAATATTCCGCATAAAATTCTATGCGAACAGTATTTGGATACGGAAACAGGTAAATTACCGGTTGATATTAAAATACATTGTTTTAATGGAGAACCTCAAATTATTATGATGTGTACAGACCGCGATACGGAAGTAATGTTTACATTTTTTGATCTGAACTGGAATTATCTTGATATTTGTTATACAAAGACAAACCCACACATAAAAAAGCCAGAGTTACTATGCCAAATGATTGAAATGTGTAAAATATTAGCGAAACCATTTCCATTTGTACGTATAGATTTTTATGAATACAAAGAACACCCATTGATTGGCGAATTAACGTTCTCACCTGAAGGGTGTATGTTGGATTTTGTGACAGACAAAGGTCAGGAAATTATGGGAAATATGTTAATGATATAGTTACATAATATTCGATTTGTTGTTAAAGTCTATTTGTTTCTGGATTTCGGATTTTAATTCCGGAAGCTAAGTTATGAGAATCAACCTTATATCTTAAGTTTTCCGGAATATAAGGTTCGGCCAGTCAAGCGAGGAACTACCACTTTTTCCTATATTCCGACGGACTGCATTCCTCCAGCTTCCGAAACACCTTTGCGAAATAATTCGTATCCGGAATACCGCAGAGTTCAGATATTTCCTCAATACTCTTGTTGGTAAACCGTAATAACTCCTTGGAATAGGTAACCCGTTTCCCGCTGATATAATTTCCTATGGTCATCCCATGGAATTTCTTGAACTCCCTTGCGAGATAATACTTGCTGAGATAAAATTCCTGGGCAATGCTGCTTAAAGAGAGCTTGTTTTTAAAATTATGATCAATATATTCTTTAATGAGCTTCATTTTTTCCATACAGTTTTGCCCTATAGTATCTTTATTGCCGGTAATACATAAGGTTATTAAGTCTGTTAACATTTTTGAAAGAATAAATTCCGCGACAATATCATTTTTTTCCCCTGACTCTAAGCAGGTTTCAATAATTGTTATATAAACTGAAATAGTGTCCGTATGAAAAACTCTTTCTGTGTTCATATTCTCATAGTAATTAATATAAGGTTCTATATTTTTCCCATTAAAATGAACCCACATTAATTCCCAGGGATCTTCTTCACTGCTCTGGTGGGAATAGGGATGGCTGCAGTTAATAAAAAGGCAGTCTCCGGCACTTAAATCCTGTTTTCTGCCCAAATAGGTAAAATACCCGCTTCCGGAAAGTACAATTAAGAATAAATAAGAATTTAATTGCTCCCTTTGCTTAATATGGCTTTTTAAACTTTTTAGATAACCGGCTTCCTGAATATAGAAAAGATGCTCTTTGGCGAATTCACTGGGTGTATTAATAATTCGGTAAGAACTGGTTAATTCTGTTGAAGTATAAGAATCAAAAAATGTTTGTAATTTATCTGATATCGCTTCATTAATCAATGGATTTCACCTCCGTATTCTTGCAGAATCAGTAGAATATTGCTCATATTAATACTATAAATATAAATGGCAAAATTTTACTGTTAAAAGTCAATTTATTACATTTACATTCTAATTATAATCCATTATACTCTAAAAGAAAAGTAAAATATTTACATATCATAGCAACATAGCACTGGAGAAATTATTTTTATAACGAGGCAGTAATATATTAACTAAGGAAAGGTGAGGTTGAGAATGAACGAATTAAGAAAGGCAGCATTAATTACAGGTATTACGGGACAGGACGGTTCCTATTTAGCGGAATTACTATTAGGGAAAGGTTATGAAGTACACGGTATCATTCGTCGCCATAGCAGTATTAATACAGAAAGGATTGATCATTTATATGATAATCCGGATATCAGGGATAAGACCTTTTTCCTTCATCACGGGGACTTAACCGATTCCAGTAATTTAAACCGTTTAATTGAAAAGATTCATCCAAACGAAATTTATAACCTGGCAGCACAATCCCATGTTGCCGTTTCCTTTGAAGTTCCGGAGTATACAGCGGAAGTAACCGGTGTTGGAACACTTCGATTATTGGATGCGATTAAAGAAAGTGGAGTGAACTGCAGGTTCTATCAGGCCTCCACCTCTGAATTATTTGGCGGATTGCCGGAAACTGCTCCCCAAAATGAGAGAACACCCTTCTACCCGAAGAGTCCATATGGAGTTGCCAAATTATACTCTTATTGGATTACTGTAAATTACCGTGAATCCTACGGACTATTTGCCTGCAATGGGATTTTATTTAATCATGAATCCCCAAGAAGAGGACAAACTTTTGTTACCCGTAAGATTACAATGGCGATTGCAGCCATGATGGCCGGTAAAAAGGACCTTTTGTCCCTGGGTAATTTAAATGCCAAAAGAGACTGGGGATTTGCAGGAGATTATGTGGAAGGTATGTGGAGAATTCTTCAACAGGATAAACCGGGAGATTATGTCCTTGCTGCCAACGAAACCCATACTGTTCGTGAATTTGTAGAAACAGCCTTTGCCAAGGTTGGTGTTCCTATTGAATGGGAAGGGGAAGGCATTGAAGAAAAAGGGCATGACAGGAGAACCGGAAGATTACTGGTGGAGGTTAATCCAAGATATTTTAGGCCTGCAGAAGTGGAATGCCTGTGGGGGGATTCTTCCAAAGCAGAAGAGCGATTAGGCTGGAAGAGAAACGTTAACTTTGAAGAACTTGTAGCCATGATGGTCAATGAAGACATGAAAGTAATTGCCGGTAAAAGTTCAGAAGAATATATAAATACAGGAGGACTTGTTCATGGAGAATACGGGCAGGATATACGTCGCAGGGCATAACGGAATGGTGGGTTCCGCCATTACAAGAAGACTGAAATCGCTTGGATTTCATAATATTATTACCCGGTCTTCAAAAGAATTGGATCTAAGACGGCAAAGGCCGGTAGAAGAATTCTTTGAAACCGAAAAACCGGATTATGTATTCCTGTCAGCTGCTAAAGTTGGAGGAATTCTGGCAAATAGCACCTATCCGGCGGATTTTATGTATGACAATATGATGATAGAAATGAATGTAATATATAATGCCTGGAAAAATGGAGTAAAGAAATTAATGTTCCTTGGCAGTTCCTGTATTTATCCCAGAATGGCACCTCAGCCAATGCCGGAAAGCTGTCTTCTTGCCAGTTCCTTAGAACAGACCAATGAAGCTTATGCATTGGCTAAAATCTCAGGTCTTAAATACTGTGAATACCTTAACAGACAGCAGGGTACCGATTATATCAGTGTTATGCCGACTAACCTGTATGGACCTAATGATAATTATCATCCGGAGAATTCCCATGTACTTCCGGCTTTAATAAGGCGTATCCATGAAGCAAAGCAGAATCATGCACCGGATGTAACCATTTGGGGAACCGGTACTCCCTTAAGAGAGTTTTTATATGTGGATGATTTAGCTGATGCCTGCATTTATCTAATGAATATCTATTCCGGTAATGAAACGGTAAATATTGGTACAGGCAAAGAAATTTCCATTGCAGATTTAGCTGTAACCATTAAAAAAGCAGTTGGTTACGAAGGTGATATACTTTATGACCCTTCAAAACCCGATGGCACAATGAGAAAATTATTAGATGTAAGTAAGTTGGAAAAACTGGGCTGGAAATATACTACGGAATTAGAGGAAGGTATCAGGACTACTTATCATCATTTCCTTAATAGTAAGATTCGTGTGGAAAGATAAGAATTGGAGGTTATTAGGATAGATAAAGTTCAATTGAAGAATAGATTTTATCGGAGGAAGCTCTGCCTGCTATCATATTCATTTGATGATTTGTTTTTCAGGGGATTGTATTGAAAGGAGATATCTGCTATAATTTAAGCGGTTCCACGTAACCTGTAAATGATGACAAGGAGATGAATAGCATGCCTGGTATAATATTGGAAGGAGGTACTTTCCGGCCTATTTTTAGTGCCGGTGTCATGGATGCATTACTGGATAACGATATAATGTTTTCCTATTGTATTGGTGTATCCGCAGGTATCTGTAACGGATTTTCTTACGTATCAAGGCAAAAGGGACGTAATCTGAAAATATTGGTAAATCACAGAAATGATAAAAGATATATCGGCAGGAGAAACTTTCTAAAGTGTAGGAGCTTATTCGGTTTGGATTTTATTTATGATGAGATTCCTAATAAATTATATCCGTTTGACTGGGATACTTTTCAGAAGTTTAAGGGTACCGTTTTAGTAGGCGTAACCAACGCCAGAACAGGAAAAAGTGAATATCTGGATGGCAAAACATCAGACAGTAAATGTACCATGCTTCGGGCTACCTGTGCAATTCCGCTTTATTTTCCGGCTATTGAATGGAATGAACAAAAGTATTATGACGGCGGATTAGCAGACCCGATTCCCATTAAAAAGGCTATCCATGACGGTAATCAGAAGAACTTAATTGTATTAACAAGACCAAAAGATTACAAGAAGGAATATGGAAGAGAAAATGATGTAGTAATCCGTATGATTCGAAAAAAATACCCTGAATTGGAAAATGTTATTAAAAACAGGCATAAAATATACAATGAAACGGTTGCTTTTTGTGAGAAATTAGAGAAGGAAGAAAAAGCAGTAATTCTAAGGCCGGAGCATCCCCTTAAAAGCATGGAAAAGAATACGGATATCCTCACTGAAAACTATCAGCACGGTTATGTTACGGCTTTGAATAATATGGAGCAAATAAAAAACTTATTTGTTTCGCAATAAATCAATTTTAAAAAAACTGCCTCGTTGAAGCAGGCATCTTTTATTAAAATAACAGCAGAAACGGGTATATACCCACTTCTGCTGTTAAGCTTATGAAGAATCATCAGTGCAATGATTTTTCAAACACGCTCTAGCCTGCTATTTCTGTTAATCTTTCCATGATAGGCAGGTGCTGCGTACATAATTTTTCACATTTACCGCATTTAATACATTCTGCAGCCAGTAATGCAGATAGGTGCCAATGATATTTCAGACGGTCATGTATGGTATTTCCCAGTAATTTTTCGTTATAGGCATCCATAAATTTTGGAATATCAATCTCTTTTGGACAGTGTTTGCAATAAGCACATCCCGTACAGAGATTGTTCAGGGCGACCCCTTTGTTCTCATATTCATCATAAATTTCTTTGGCAGTTTTTTCAGCCAGGTTTTCAACAGCCTTACAGGCATCATCTACATGGGCTTTTGTCGTACATCCGGCTAAGGTAATGGTAATTTCTTTGTGGGATGCCACGAAGCGCAGCGCAGCCTGTGGCACAGTTAAGTCAGTTCCTTCGGCCAGATAGCTGAAAGTGTCAGGATTATTAGGAATAAGTCCGCCGCCAAGAGGATTCATAACAACAACGCCCATGCCCTTTTCATAAGCTGCTTTTATACCGGTCTGGCGGAATCGGTAATTTAGTGCATTGTAGCCGATTAACATTCCCTTGAATAAATCCCCGGCAACCGCATCCTCTAATTCGGTTCCCTGCATATGGGAAGAGAAAACGATATTACGGATTAGACCTTCTGTCTTTGCCTGTTCAAAGAAACCATACAGTGCATCACATTGCCTGGCAAAGGAATCCAGGCTTAATATACACCACAGGTGGTAAAAATCCAGATAATCAACCTTTAATCTGGCTAAGGTAGTTTCCAGCCTGCGGCGGAAATCCTCCGCGGTACATTTGCCGCCTACCGTACCCATATTGGTTTTTGATGAAACATAATAACTGTCCCTTGGCAATTGGGATAATGCCATACCGGTTATTATTTCACTTTTATCATCACAATAAAAAGGAGCAGTATCAAAATAATTAATTCCTTTTTTATGTGCATACAAGGTTACTTCCGCACATTTCCCCAAATTGCCTGTTTTTACATCCGCATCGTCATATCGCATACAGCCCATGCCAACCGCGGATACTTTCATATTGGTATCTCCGTATTGCTTATAATACATTTTAGGACCTCCAAATTTTTACAGAATATTTCGGGAACAATGCAAGAAGGAAATGACTTCGGTGAATAATAAGT
>JAATEU010000432.1 GCA_015655565.1 Clostridiales bacterium | reverse complement strand
ATAGAAAGATTAATTGGAAAACGTATTACGGAGGTAAAAGATCACCCTTACCTGCTGCTTAATACAACCCCAGCTAAAAAAACTACATCAGGCAGACAGGAATCTTTCAAAAAGGTACAAACAGAAAAGAAAAAGTTTCGGATGACTGTGGATGGTACCTTAAAAGAAAAAAAGAGTTATACCAATAGAAAAGAACAAGGTAAAAATGATACAGGCAGTGCAAAAAAGAGAAATGTATATATGCGTAAAGGACAATAGTGAATATATGGTCTGGAGTAAAGTGAAACAAAATCTGGAGAGTTTTCTCTGTATTGCACTGGCAGGGAGAGTGGAATACCGTGCTGCCGGCTACCGCTATATTCCGGATAAAGCGGGGCAGTGCTATATTACGGTGGATAAAAAGGAAGTCTTTAATATGAGTGATGCGACTGCCACGATTCGGTGGTATCAGTCGGAGCAGGAAATAAAGAATGATCAGAAGATTCCAATTCCGGTCTGTAAAGAAGACCTTGAAATGGTCAGAAAAGATATTGGCGGGACAGTACCTGAAGAACGGCTGGCCGTGATTGCACGGAACCGCAAAATAGCTGTCTATGCAAAAGAAATGCTGGAAGCACAGGCAATATTAAGTAAATCGGATTTTTATTCTGCTGCAAATGTTTTTTTATCCGGTTCTATAGATGAGAGTCTGGAGAGTAAGGACATTCTGTTAAATATATTCGCTTTGATAGATAGACGTGTTGGGAAAAAGCGGATTTTAAGCATGGAGGAGAAGATGAAATTGAAACATCCCATTGTGCAATATTTTTATGAACTGCGCCGCAGTACACTGTGATAATGGGATATAAATACAGTAATAACTTGGAACGATTTGGAAATTAACTTTGTTTTGGGACAATATTCAAGAAGATGCATAGTCTTAAATTTTGTCGGAGTACAATCCTTTCGGACTTATTAATCAGTTTAAGAATGGCATTAAAAAAATAATAAAAAGGACAATATATACAGGAATGACCAGGAACTCCATGAAATATATTTTAATAATAAGGTGTTGGAGTTTATTATGAGACGGATAAATTACAGAAAAATAATAATGTATATTTTTTTACTTGCATTTATTTATTTTTTAGGCGGCGGAATTGCAATGTTAGTGAATGCTTATGAGAGAGATATATTGCTGGAAGCGGGTGAAGAAAACTGGGGTCTTGGATTTTCTGCGGAAGGTCAGCCGCCGGCAGCAAATGCAACGGCAGATGAATTAAAACAATATGATGCCTACTATATTGGAGATACAAGTAAGAAGGTTATATATTTAACTTTTGATGCAGGATATGAAAATGGATATACTACTGCGATACTTGATGCATTAAAAAAGCATAATGTATCGGTAACTTTTTTTCTGGTGGGCAATTTTATAACAACAAGTCCTGACCTGGTGAAACGAATGATAGCAGAAGGACATCATGTGGCAAACCATACATCCACTCATCCGAATATGTCTAATATTTCTACAATGGAAGCTTTTCGTAAAGAACTTGAGGCGTTAGAGAAAGTTTATGAAGATACTACAGGACAAAAAATGATAAAATATTATCGGCCGCCTCAGGGGAAATTTAGTGAGGATAACTTGAAAATGGCGAAAGAGCTGGGATATAAGACCTTTTTTTGGAGCCTTGCCTATGTAGATTGGTATAATGACAAACAGCCTACGAAAGAAGAAGCATTTAAAAAGCTATTAGGTAGAATTCACCCGGGTGCAATCGTTCTCCTTCATTGTACGTCAAAGACAAATTCTGAAATTTTAGATGAGTTACTAACGAAGTGGAAGGAGATGGGATATACTTTTGGAGCGTTAGAGGATTTAGTTCAATGATAGAAAGAAAAAGGTTAAAAACCCAGGAATGTATATTGTTGAAGATATAGAAAAAGAATTCGAAGAAAGTGAAATGCTAATGCGTAAATTATATTTAGCAAGAGAGAAAGAACATGAGTGAAGAGGTTAAGCAAATAGCTACGTATAAATTGGGTAATATAACAGCCGACGAAAAAATAATGGCATGGCAAAATACAATATGGCGCTATACTGTTAGCGGCAACGGGAAAAAATACATTTTGGCAATATTGTCAAATCTAGCCGGGCATCTATTGGCATTGCCTTTGGCAGAAGAATTTAGAGAGGAATATACAACGATTGCACTTTCGGTGCCGCCAGTCAAGGACTTTTCTCAAACTGCCGAAGGACTGAAAAGTTTATTGGATTTTGAACAAATAAGTAGCTGCCATGCTATTGGGCATTCTAATGGCGGGGTGCATCTTCAGAATCTGATTTCCCGTTACCCCAATTATATTGAAAAAATTGTTTTTTCACATAGCTTGACTTCCATGGGCAAAGATGATGTATCTATCACAAATGCTTCAGAAGTAAAAGTATATCAGTTGATGCGTAGGATGTTCAAAGTGTTACCCGTTTCGGTTCTGACATTTGCAATGGGCCGCATGGTATTATCTAAGCTATACTTAAAATCAGGACCTTTGTACTCCAACCGTTTGATTACACTATGCAAAGAAGACATGAAACAAGTAACAAAACAAGATTTTCTTACGATGGCCGATTGTATGGAGGATTTTTTATACAATTATATATTTACATCTGACCCTTATGTGGGAAAGGCAAAGGATGTGTTAATCATTGACAGTCCTACTGATAAAGTTGCCAATCCGATGCAAAGAGCACAGATGCTTCAATTATGTCCTGGTGCAAATGAATATCATTTCAATTCAGGCGGACATGTTACAATGGCTAATTGTCGTGACGAATATTTCGCACTCTTAAAAAAATTCTGGCGATAAATCACCTGCCATGCTGCAGCAGATACAACCGGAAATCAACTCTTTTATTTGAATATCATACTCCTTCATTATTATCCCATCTGACATGGGATACCGGAAATTCATGAAATGTTAACCAAATGTTCATTCATGCGTTTGTCGTGCTCATTCTTTACTTTTACTTGACAATTTTAAATGTGTAAACTATGATTCTATATATAAATACATTTATAATAGAACTATATTTATACTATAGTGAATAATAAAAAGGGAGAGGTGCATTTTGAATAACAAGATACTAAAATCTGCCGACTTAAAACAAACAAAAAAAAGAATTCTGATTCTTTCCGTATTAGAAGCTGCCCCTACCGCACTCACCGTGGACGAGATAGCCGAAATAACCTCAAAAGATACTAAGATGAATTTGTCTACCATATATCGTGCACTTAATGCTTTAGTTGATAAAAATGTTGTACTTAAAACTCTGCATCAGGATGGAAAAACCTATTTTGAAATTAACAGTCACACCCATAAACATTCTTTGGTCTGTACAATATGTAATAAGAAAGTAATTATTGACACTTGTCCTCTTGAAGTTTTAGAACAGAACCTCACGAATCAAACCGGATATGCCATTACCGGCCATAATCTTGAATTTTTTGGTATTTGCCCTGATTGCTTAAATCATATGCCCGAAAAAACAATTTGATAACTCATAAATACTTATTTGCTTTTTACAAATTTAATAGTCCTAGCTCCTCTCATATATTATTAATGATATAGAAGCCCGGGACTTAATTTTCTCTCTGCTTACAAAATGCAATCTATAATTAATCGGTTTCTCATCCTTTCATATAGGAAGGTGTATACCGGATGTTCAGCAGTCCTGATTCCGTATCCTCCGTAATCTTTGCATTCACCTCATAAAGTTCCTTTAAGAGCTGCTCTGTCAGTACTTCTTTTGGAGTACCGAACCGAATGACCCTGCCGCTGTTCATTACATAGAGTTTATCACAATACATTGCGGCAATATTCAGATCATGAAAGGCTGCAAGGACAGTTAGTCTCAATCTTTTTACCGCATCTAACAACTGGAGCTGATATTTAATATCCAGATGGTTGGTGGGTTCGTCCAGGATAAGAAATTGAGTCTGCTGGACCAGAGCTCTCGCTAAAATGACCCGCTGCTGTTCCCCTCCCGAAAGGGAAGAAAAGATGCGGTTTTCAAAACCGGACATGGTTACCTGCCGCAAGGATTCTTTAACCAGCCTGTAGTCGTCGGCATTGTCCCGTTCCAGCATCTTTTTGTGGGGAGCCCGTCCCATCAGTACAACTTCCTGTACTGTGAAGTCAAAATTATAATAATTATGCTGTGCCACTACCGCCATCTGTTTTGCAGATTCCTTAACCGAAAGGCTGTTCAGGTCCTGATTTCCCAGCCGGATTGTACCGCCAGAAGGTTTTAGCACACGGTAGATGCATTTTAGCAGGGTACTCTTTCCGCTCCCGTTTGGGCCTATGATGCCAATAAATTCCCCTTCTTTGACGGTAAGGTCAATTCCCTTTACAATGGGATTGCCGCCAAGGCTTGCCGCAACCTCTTTACAAGATAACTCCATCAGCCATTTCCTCCGAATCCATAAGTTTTTTTGACCAGCAGATAAATAAAGCAGGGAGCTCCTATCATGGAGATGACAATACCGATAGGCAATTCTGTTTTGGGAACCAAAATTCTGGAAATCACATCCGCCCAAATCAAAAAAACAGAACCGGTCAGGGCAGAAACAGGAATAATCTTTTTATGGTCCGTACCGAAAAACATTCTCACAAAATGCGGAATCAATAAACCAATAAAGCCTATCATTCCTGAAGAGTATACGATAAAGCCTATCATAACAGAAGTAATAAGTAAATACAGCCGGCGGAATTTATGCAGGTCAGTCCCTAAGGTCACAGATACCTCATCTCCCAGAAGCATCATGTTCAAAGTGCGGTATTGCGTCATAAAAAAGAGTATGCCCCCGATAATAACAAAATACATAACCTTTATGGCAGGCCATTTTGCACCGGCAAGGCTCCCCATAAGCCAGTAGGTTATATTCTGTATCCCTTCCTTATCATTGGAAAAATAAACGGTAAAGCTTGAAAAGGCTGAACATGCAGAGCTGATTGCCATACCTGCCAATAAAAGCTTAACGGAATTTGCCCTTCCGCCAACATTGGCAATCGTCATAACAAGGAGGGATACGGCAAAAGCCCCCATAAAGGCCGTTATCCCTACATAATTTCCCCCTAAAACCGTGCCGACGCCAAGCATGATTGCGAGGGTCGCCCCTAAGGAAGCTCCGGAGGAAATTCCCAGGATATAAGGGTCAGCCAGGGGATTTTTAACGATTGCCTGTATCACGATACCACATACGGCCAGTCCGGCACCAATTACGATTGCGCTGAACAGACGGGGAAGCCTTATCAGCCATACAACATCATGGATACTTCCTGAGGCATAGCCGGAGAATCCGGAAAGTCCAAGAAACCGGCAGGCAATTACACCATATACATCCTTAACTGAAATATTCACCGAGCCTATGGTAACGGCAGCGAACAGTGAAAGAACCAGAAGGAAAACAAGTACAAGGCATACGCCTATGTAAACAGGCGTATGCAATAATAATCTATTTTCTTTGTTAAAATTTTTCTTTTTCATAGCGTCATTCTCTGTTAATATAATTCAGGATAAATGCCTGCTGCAAATACATTGATGCCGTCCATGGTCCTGACCCCGCTGCAATACATTTCCCCCAGCTGGATTGTATGTACGTTATCATTTACTACAGCGTTAAGGCTTGCAAATACAGGATTCTTAGTAACAAACCCCAGGCTTTTGGCTGCCATATCCTCTCCCTCTTTATCCATATAGACTACAAATACAACATTCGGATTAAAGCTTATTAAATCTTCATCGCCAATGGTGCCTCCTTCTATGGAGATTAAATCTCCGCCCAGCTGCAGCACCATGTCGCCGCCTAAGGAATTTTCCCCGTAAACGGTAATGGTATCATCTAAGAATTCTATGATCATGACACTTCTTTTTTCTTCTGATTCAGAGGCATGGGCAACTACCCGGGATACCTCTTCTTTCATTTCATTTACAATGGCTTCCGCCTTCTCTTCCACATCAAAAATCCTTCCGAGATTTAAAATATCCGTATATTCATTTTCCAGTGTCCTGTTTTGTACCGCGCCGCTGTTTAAAGACATATAGGTATTAATACCTTTTTCCTGCCAGTAATCCACTTCTCCCAGTCTTTTTTCACCGAAAAAGGAATGCCAGCTTAAAATAAAGTCCGGTTCCATCATTATTACCGTTTCCTTATCAGGCGCAAACTCTGTTAAATAGTTTATTTTTGAAAAGGCCTTTTCATATTCCGGTTTTACTGTATGGTCAAGGCCGGAAGCGGCTGTGATACGGTTCTCAAGGCCTAAGGCAAGTAAAGTTTCTATGGAATTTTGATACACGGCCAGTACCTTTTTGGGGGCCTCCTCAAAGGTTATTTCTACCGGATCTTTTGCATAATTATAATTTGTAATGGTTACCGGATAATGGTTCCCGTCTTCCAGAGTGCCGGCAGCACTACCAGCGGTTCCGGCCTTGTCCTCATCCGTATCCTCTGTCCGGGAGGTTGGTGTAACACTTGGGGAATCTGTGATTTGGGTATTACGGGAGCAGGCAGTAATACCAAAGATAACGGTACAGATAAGAATAATACGAAGTAATTTTTTCATTTTCAGATCTCCTTTTCTTTTTATATAAATTCCGAAAAGGATATTATTGACACAACAAAAAAACCTATGGAAATAGGCAACTAAAATGTACATAAATTGTACACAAAATAAGCTGTTTTCTGCTGAAAACCTAAACAGACAGAAAACAAACCAGCCCTTGTTGGTCAGTTAATATACTTTACTCGGAAGTTATTAACCGCAGCGTGTGCAGTACTTATACAGTAACACGCTCATTATTTAGCAGGTTTACTGACTTAAAGATCATGGCTTGGTCAAACCTTCTCACATTTGCTCCCATGGCATACCGCAGGCTTGCTTGCGATACTGCCGGGGATAGGGGTGTGAAAGTGTTTTTCTTTCACACTTTATATGCAATGGCTATGCAGCAGCATTTATGACCGTACTCCCTTATCACAGTGACCGGATCGTTCAAGATTTTCACTCAATTCCCTCTTCTTAATTATATTAAGCACTAAATAACGGATTATGAAATTACGACTATTATACATGGAGGCATATGAAATTGCAACTACAACTTTTCCTGTAACCAGGACGAACGCAGGAAGAAATAGCTTGTAAAAATTCCCGGCAGCTTCCAGAAACGGCTGGAATATTTTTACTTTGAAAAAATTCCTTATATCACTTAAATGACGCTATGAATGAAGACTGCCTTGTGTAATGTAATTTATAATGTCAGAAGCTGCTTTTTGATTTCCTCCGGCCTGAACCATTGCTTCCCTCATTTTATGTGCATTTTCCAGATACTGTTTATCATAGTGGATTTTATGAAATGCATCGAGAAGTTTTTCTGCCGAAACACTTTTTTTATCAAGGACTAAACCAAGTTTAAGCTCCTCGACCCTTCCGGCAACCGTCGGCTGGTCATTTCCCATAGGTACAACAATCATAGGCACACTATAGTATAAAGCCTCATTTACACTATTCATCCCTCCGTGGGTTATGAATAAATCCGCCCGGCTTAAAACATCAAGTTGAGGTACAAACCGATAACTAAAAAAATTCCCTGGAATTTTACCCAGTTTTTCAATTTTTATATTACTGCCGACAGACATGATAACAGAGACATTCACACCGGAAAATGCCTGAATGCATTTTTTATATAAATATACGAAATTATTTAACCGGGTGCCAGGTGAAATGTAACTACAAGGTTTTTTCATCT
>JAATEU010000365.1 GCA_015655565.1 Clostridiales bacterium | reverse complement strand
GTGTGATTCAGGGATTATACGTCCTGGGTCAGGATGGGAATGATATCATTGAGAAAAGAAAAAGAAAAAATAAAAAAGCAAACGGGTCGTAAAAAAACGGACACCGCTTCGGATCGGTTTAACAAGCTGAATCATATTGGGGATGGAGATGCCGCGGGTTTTAATGAAACCGGTACCGGTAAGGTTCTAAAGGGCAGTAAACGCACTAAAAGGGAAGATGGCGCCGCAAATAACGCAGCCGATCAGGAACAGGGGTCTCATGTTAATAAAAAGGAGCGGGCCAACCGTGAGATTATGCTGGTGACCTATATTTTTGTCGGTTTATTTGTGTTAATCCTGGGTTACCTTACTAATTTTATAATTACCCAAAGCTCGGAGGTCATTAATAATGCATATAACAAACGGCAGGATCTTCTGGCGGAACAAATAGTCCGGGGGGATATTATTTCAGCCGACGGAGAAATTTTAGCCCATACCGTGACGGACGATAACGGAAAAGAAGACCGGGTTTATCCTTATGGAAGCATGTTTGCACATATTGTCGGAAGATTTTCCAAAGGCAGGACCGGATTGGAATCCTCGGAAAATTTTCATCTTCTTACTTCTAACAATAATGCAATTAGTAAGATGGTAAAGGAAGTATCCGGCCAAAAAAACATCGGTGACAATGTAGTTACCACCTTGGACACCAAACTCCAGAAAGCTGCTTATAAAGCACTTGGCAACCATAAAGGAGCCGTTGTGGTATTGGAACCATCTTCCGGCAAAATTCTTGCCATGGTATCAAAGCCGGATTATGATCCAAACAATATCAATGCTTTATGGGAAGATTTAGTAGAGGATAATGACAATAATTCGGCACTTATCAACCGTGCAACACAGGGCCTTTATCCGCCCGGTTCAACCTTTAAAATGTTGACTGCCTTAGAATATATAAAAGAAAATCCGGATTACGGGGATTATACTTATGATTGTGCGGGAAAAGGAAAATTTAATAAAATAACAATCAACTGCTATAATAATAAGGTTCATGGTGAAGAGGATTTAATGGAATCTTTTGCTGAATCCTGCAATTCCTCCTTTGCAAATTTAGGTATAACCTTAAATATATCATCATTCCGTAAATTATGCAAAACCTTCTTATTTAATTCCCCATTGCCGACGAATCTGGTATATAACCAAAGCAGTTTTGTTTTAACTGCAAAATCCTCCTCAAAGGAAATACCCCAGACAGTAATTGGCCAGGGAAAAACTCAGATTACGCCTCTCCATAATGCCCTGATTGTATCCACCATAGCCAACGGCGGTATCATGATGAAACCCTATGTGGTAGATCATATTGAAAATCAAAGTGGAACGGTTATTAAAAAATATATGCCTGAGATTTATAATTCCTTAATTACGCCGGATGAAGCACAAATATTAGCCTCATTTATGACGGAAGTAGTAAAAAACGGTACTGCAACGGCTTTAAATAATGATAAATATTCCGTTGCCGGCAAAACCGGCTCTGCAGAGTATAAGGAAGATAAGCCGGCACATGCATGGTTTGTAGGTTTTGCCCCTGCAGAAAAACCTGAGATTGCAGTAAGTGTTATTGTTGAAAGTGTAGGTACGGGAAGTGAATATGCCGTACCCATCGCCTCTGAAATATTTGAAACTTATTTTAAGAATAAGTAAAAATTTATACCAAAGCAACAGGTATTACTTTGTATTTGTGAGAATTGCATAAATATTAGTTGAATAATTATGAAAGATGATGTATACTATCAGTAGAAAAATCAACACACCAATATACAGGAGGAATTGCGATGATTGAGGCAACGAGCTGTGGCGGTGTAGTTATATTCAGAGGAAAGATTTTACTACTGTATAAGAACTATAAAAATAAATATGAAGGATGGGTTCTGCCAAAAGGGACTGTGGAGGAAGGCGAAGAATATAAGGAGACAGCCATACGTGAAGTAAAGGAAGAAACAGGAACGGAGGCTTCCATTATTAAGTATATTGGAAAAAGCCAATATACATTCAGCACTCCCCAGAATACAGTAATAAAGGATGTTCATTGGTATTTAATGATGTCTGATAGCTATTACAGCAAACCGCAAAGGGAAGAGTATTTTATGGATTCCGGATATTACAAGTTTCATGAAGCATACCACATGTTAAAATTTTCAAATGAAAAGCAGATTTTAGAGCGTGCCTATAATGAATATGTAGATTTAAAAAAAAGTAATTTATGGGGCAGTAAAAAATATTTTTAACAATTTAACGGAATGAATCAAATTTAAGAAAAGACAGGCAAATGACGCTTGTCTTTTTATATGTTCCGTTAAAAAGCCTGCCTTATAGCATTGCCAAATATTTAAGCCACATTTAATATTGCAATTTCACCATCCGTAAAATTTCAAATAGTACTTGTTATCTTATTTGGTATGTGGTATAATTCATATGCTAAATTGCACGTATGTTGATTTTCGGCACGGTGCCCATTGGGTCTGTCGAAAAAACGATACATGCGGAAGAAATCAACCAAATGGAGGAAATATTATGAGCGTTATATCAATGAAGCAATTATTGGAAGCAGGTGTACATTTTGGACACCAGACAAGAAGATGGAACCCTAAAATGGCAGAGTACATCTATACGGAAAGAAATGGAATCTATATCATTGACTTACAAAAATCCGTAGGCAAAGTAGATGAAGCTTATAATGCAATCAAAAATGTTATTGCAGAAGGCGGCAAAATCCTTTTTGTAGGTACGAAGAAACAGGCTCAGGATTCTATTAAGTCGGAAGCAGAACGCTGCGGTATGTACTATGTAAATGAGAGATGGCTGGGCGGCATGCTGACGAACTTTAAAACCATACAGAGCAGAATTGCAAGATTAAAACAAATTGAAAAGATGTCCCAGGACGGCACTTTTGAAGTTCTTCCCAAAAAAGAAGTAATTGAACTTAAAAAAGAATGGGAAAAACTTGAGAAAAACCTTGGCGGCATTAAAACTATGAAGAGTATTCCGGCTGCTATTTTCTTTGTGGATCCCAAGAAAGAAAGAATCTGCATTCAGGAAGCACATGTATTAGGTATTCCGTTGATTGGTATTGCAGACACTAAGTGTGATCCGGAAGAATTAGATTATGTAATTCCCGGTAATGAGGATGCGATCAGGGCTGTAAAATTAATTGTAGCTAAGATGGCAGATGCTGTTACCTAAGCAAATCAG
>JAATEU010000087.1 GCA_015655565.1 Clostridiales bacterium | reverse complement strand
GTCCATTGATCCTTCTGTGCTTCAAGAAACCCCACTCTCTCCGATAATTCTTCAAGCCATGCTTTAATCTTATTCGAACATATACCCTTACTATCTGCTCCAAACAATCCACTGGCGAAGGCATCTAATACAACAATAATTCTGCGCTCCATTTTAGTGGGATCCTGCATGGCAAAATATCGCTCAAGCCATACCAAAGAGCCGTCCATTCTTCCTGCACGTCTACTGATTAAGCAAAACAGCAAAGATGTCTTTTCGTCATCTCTTCTCATTGCTTCTTTTAAAGCGTTCTCCGCCAATTCTTTATTATCACTTAACCATGCTGATAATGCAATCAAAGCAGGTGCAAGCCAATACCTCGGTGCAGATATCATCATCTCTTCTGTAACATTGGTGATTGTTTCCTTTCTTACAACATTAACATCCGTAGCTTGCAGAATACCGACCGTGTGTCTTCTGATATTATCATAATATCCAAATTCTTTTTCTATTTTTTGTTCCAATATCACAACATCCTGTTTTGCATCTGAAAGAATGGCAATTCTTTTTGATTCATCTGCAAATGATTTAAATTCTTCCGTTAAATCATTTAATGCAGTCGATAAAAAATCAACCTTAGAATCAACTGTATTTACAAGTCCTGTAAAATTATCTACATTATGAGCTACCCTTTCTAATTGATTTTCCAGCAAGCGCAGATTGTTTTCAATTACATTTAAATTTGCACCACTTATCGCATGATCCGCCATCTTATTACACTCCTTATATTAAATTTATTTTGCTACTGTAACCGAACCATCCGCCTTTACCGCGCACAAACAATCAATATAAACCTCAATAAATTCATATCCCCCATGCAAGGCAAGACTTCTGGCTCTATTTAGCAGCCCTGGCATATTTTCATTCATTTTATAATGAACTACAATATTTCCTGCCATATCAAGAGAATGCACCTCATAAGGTTCGCCTAAATAACATTGAGCGACAATTCCAATCAATTGATTGTCAAAATCAATGTCTGGAAATTCATTATTGATTGTATCAATGAATTCCTGATATTTTGATTGATCCATATGACTGCCTGTTATATCAAGCTGCTTTATCATTTCCACATACTTACTAGAACGCTTTTCTCTTAATCTTCTTTCTAATAATAATGGGTTAAATTTTGTTTTCACTTTCACTTCTTTATTTAAATTTATCTGCTGCATAACCTTTTGTTCATTGTTAAATATTGGTCTCGGCATACTTATCTTATCCTTCCTATAAAATTTGTCTTTAAACCTATTATAATATATAATTTATGATAATCAAGTATAATTTTTGTATATTAATGGATATTGATGACTGTTTATCTGGTAATAGAAAATTAGATTTTACTTCGATTACAATTCCTTTATAGCTTTCTATAAACGCAGATTTTTGACAATTGAATATTGTCAGATTTTGATAAACCTTAAAGATGAGACTCTTTTTGTGATTTTTTTGTAAATTTATTCTTTTTGATACTCTGCTGATGGGTTTGTTATGATGTAATCAATTTTTCCTTTTGCTGCCTTCTTTGGCATTTTATCCAGTCCGGTTCTTCCACTCCTCCTCAATCCACTTTTTCCAGCATCATAAAACACACCGGCAAAAACCCAATCCGGATGCTCTGTAATCATCTTTGTATAGGATTTGATTTGCCAATCAAGGCTACGCCTCTAAGTCGGACTCAATGTACTGCCCCGACAATACGCTGCAACTTTTAGCTTTTTAGGTTCTGGTGGTTTAGGCGATATGACTATGATCTTTTTCATAAAGTAATTCTCCGGCATCTATGTAAAATGGGTGACTCCATGTATTTTTCTATTAAAAAAGGACGTGAAAGTTTTCACTCTCATGTCCTCAATTTTAGCACATCTCTTTTATTTATTTCTCCTATAATTTAACTGCTTATCTTCTGCAACAGGACTATGGTCTCCACATGCGGTGAAAGTTGCTTCTTATACTACATGGCGAAAGTATGTCCTTACCCCATTGACTAAATTTTATTATTAATCCTTTTCTCAATACCCTAATTTTTCCTCATAAGATCTTTGATACTCTGCTTACCGTAGCGAATTGCAGGGCTGTCGCAACCCTTGCTTTTGTTTTTATATGCTACCAAAATCGTAGTTTACCAATGCTGAATAGTAATAGTCAAGGGTCATATCAAAAATATATTTTATATCTTATACAAATCAGCATTTACTTTTTGGGTGCAAGTTTTACAACATAAATATTACGTCTAATCAATTTCAAATCCACCTGAAAGAATAAACTCCCTAAGCAATTTATCAACTTTAATATTGACTTTAAATGTCGGAATGCTCATTTTTTCCACGGTTACAAAATACGCCTTGGCAGTTTCCTTGTTCACTGTGCTTTTTAGCGCTTCAAACCGCCCAAACTCATTTATATTAGTTTCTGTAATCTTTAACGCCATGAAGTTTCTCAGTTTGGCTTCATCTAGACCAAGTGCAACTGCTAAATTATGAATCTGATTTGCCTTTGCTCTGAAACGGTAGTCGGTAATATAATCCCGTAAAGATTTTCCATCTTCAATACTTGCGTCCCCTCGTTGAACATCTCTAAGAAAGAATTCAGCATATTTCTGTTCTTCTTGTGTTAGGGTAGCAAAGGTTTTGTGTAGTTCCTTTAAAGATTCTGAAACAGCATCCGCTGAAATGTCAGATTGGTGTATCAATTTAAGATACTTATCAAATCGAGAATTCATATAGTCAGCATCAATAAGCCCTGTATCAATTTCTGTTAAGTAACCTACAAGGTCGTAAGGTGCATCACTCATGCCACCTCCGATTGAAGTAGATGTAAACAGCTCTTTGTAGCGAAGTGCAAGAATTAAATATGTGTTTTCGTCAAAATCCATAGGATGCTTTTCCCACGTGAATCCTTGGATTTTTGCCGCTTCTAAATAGAGATTTAATTCCTTGAACAACTTTGCAAATCTACCACGTTCAGGTGCGCTTTCAGGTAGTTTTTCAAAGTCACTCACACCTGCAAGGGTGAACAAGTCTTTAATATCAGCAAAACAAGCGTTCACTTTTTGAAGATTAAAATCAAGCCGTTTCACAAAAAGTCCTAGAGGTTTATCACCTGAATATTCTTTGACGGCATCATTTATATTTCTTTCCATTAAATGCGGATACCTGTAATAACGAATAGTACCAAAAGGTTTGTCAGCACCAAAAAGTCGATTTGTTCTTGAAAAAGCTTGGATAATGTTTTCGTAATAAAGCACCTTGTCCATATATAGGGTATTGATCCATTTGGAATCAAAACCTGTAAGCATTTGGTCAACGACAATCAGAAGGTCAATTTGCTCCTCTGGTGTACGCTCAATTCTAGTATATGGTTCTTTATGGGCAAGCCTTGCAGCAATATCCTTCTTATACTTTCCATAAGTAGCAAGTTTATAGCTTTGATTGTATTGTTTGTTATAGTCCTCAACTATCTCTACAAGTCCACTTTCTTTAAAAGTTACGCCGCCGTTATTGTCAATATTTGGATCAAAAAGGCAAGCAACTTTCAAATCGGGTTTCTTGTCTTTGATTAAGCGGTAGTAGGTAATTGCTTCAGGAATACTGCTTGTGGCAAATATAGCGTGAAATTTGCTGTTGCGGCTCAACGTTATCCAGTTAGAAACAATATCTTCCACAACTTTGTTTTGGTGTGCTGCTGTTTCATATTGTGATTTTGAAACATAATCTTCAATGCCCTTTATATAGTTATCATTCGCATCTTTATATCCTGACATTTTAATTTTGGCAGAGTTCATATACTCGTTATAAACAGCGGCTTTCTTAGGGTCTGCCAAAGCCTCAGCTTCTGTTTGTGCCTTTGCTTTTTCAAGGGCAACAGCTTTTCTTATATCCCTGTCTTTAAAAGTCATAACCTTATACGGGTCAAAGCCAAGCACATTTTTGTCACGAATGCCGTCTGCAATGCTATATCTGTGTAGCTCGTTCCCAAGCACTGTAGATGTTGTATTCATCTTTTTCTGATTTTCAGTATTGATTGGTGTTCCGGTAAAGCCAAAGAAAACCGCATTTCT
>JAATEU010000554.1 GCA_015655565.1 Clostridiales bacterium | reverse complement strand
CACAATCAGATTCCAGAATGGATGCGGCAGAGGAACCGGATGTAATCATTGGAATGGAGTATTCATTTAAAACATCCAGGCAGGCTAAGGTGCAGGAACTGCTGAAGGAACCGACAATACCGGCTACCTCATCTTCGGTGATCAGTTTGGTACAAACGGATACGGCCTGGGATGGAGAAGATGCGTCATCATAGGAAACGAGTTCACTTGTATAGCTTTTACCATCGATTTCCAAACCGCCGGCTTCGTTAAAATCCGCGACCGCCATTTCTTTGCCTTGTAAATCGTCGATGCCGCCATTTGCATTGTCACCGGTGGTTGGGTCGATTGCGCCAACTTTGATTACATTGGATGAGCTGCCGCCAGGGGAAGAAGAACTACACCCGGTAAAGAGGGATGCCGCCGTGGCAATACTTAATGCGCTTACGAGAATTTTGTTGCAGATTAGTTTTTTCATACTGTTTACCTCCATTTGTGATTTTTACGTAACTATTCAGGCGCCAAGATATTTCTTCTGGATCTCATCGCTGTCCAGAAGCGCCTTACCTGTGCCTTGTAATGTGATTTCACCTACCTCTAATACATAGGCATAATCGGCAATACTCAGAGCCATTTCTGAATTCTGTTCTACTATAATAATAGGAATATTTCTGGTTTTATAAATGTGCTCTACTGTTTCAAAAACAAAATCAATTAATTTGGGTGCAAGTCCCATGGACGGTTCATCTAAAAGTAAAAATTTAGGGCTTGACATCAATGCACGGCCAACGGCCAACATCTGCTGCTCTCCTCCGGATAAAGTACCGGACAGCTGTTTTTTTCTTTCAAACAGTCTTGGGAACATTTCATAAACCATATCCAGGTTTTCTTTTATTCCAGCCTTATCTTTCATAGTGTAAGCGCCGGATAAAAGATTTTCGTGAACAGAAACACTTTTGAAAACTTTTCTGCCTTCCGGACAAATGGAAATACCTTCCTTGATTACCTGATTTGGTTGTAAATCTGTAATGGTAGTTCCGTTGAAAGTGATTTCTCCGGAGGTTGCAGGAATAAGACCGGCAATTACATTAATTAATGAAGACTTTCCGGCGCCGTTAGCGCCAATCACAGCATAAATTCCGCTTTTTTCTATTTCAAAGCTGACATTTTTTAAAGCCTGGATGACACCATAGTGGCAATTTAAATTACTTATCTTAAACATATTAGCCTCCTTTCTTCTTGCCCAAATAACATTCAATCACATCTTCGTTATTCTGTATTTCTGCCGGAGCGCCTTCCGCAATTTTTCTGCCACTATTTAAAACGGTAATAGAATCACATAGTTCCATGACAAATTTCATATGATGTTCAATTAATATTATGGTTAAACCGGTTTCTCTTAATTTATTCACTAGCTTAACAGTTTCCGCGCTTTCCTGTTCATTCATACCTGCTACGGGTTCATCCAGTAATAAAATTTTAGGATCCGTTGCCATGGCACGTGCGATTTCAAGAAGCCGCTGCTGGCCATAAGGAAGATTAGTTGCTTTGATATCCGCCTTATCTTTTAACCCCACAAATTCAAGAAGCCTGTACGCTTTCTCATAACATTCTTTTTCCTGGCTTTTCAGTTTGGAAGTCTTAAAAACTGCGGAAAGAAGATTGATGGTCTGATGAACGCAGGCGGCAGTCACAACATTTTCCAAAGCGGTCATTTCAGAAAAGAGTGCAATGTTTTGAAAGGTTCTGGCCAGTCCGCACTGGGATACGGCATTAATTGGTTTCCCGGAAATTTTATCTCCTTCTAAAAGGACTGCTCCACTGGTCGGTGTGAAAAAACCGGTGATTACATTAAGCAGAGTTGTTTTTCCGGAACCGTTCGGACCGATTAAACCTCTGATTTCTCCCTGTTTTACTGACATATCCACATCATTAAGCGCAAATAGTCCGCCAAATTGCATGGTTACATTTTTTACTTCAAGCATAGAATGCCTCCATATATCTGAAATATGATAAACAAGACTTCATAAATTTTTATATAAATATAAAAAAAAGGGCACCAAAATTTTTTGGTGCGCCGTTGAACCGTTGTTGTCACTTATTATAGCCATAAGCTTTCACAAATGTCAAATGTTATTTGCTTATATGCATATAACAAAATTGATATTAATAAAAATCACATTTACCTTGACAAATGAAAGCAAAGGAAGTATAAAAGAAAATTAAAAGGACTGAACGGTCACCAATAAAAAAAACAATAAAGAAAAGGAGAGCTTGAACAATGCAAAAAATTCTGATTAAGAACGGTAATATTATTGATGGAACAGGCAGGAAAGCATTTAAAAGTGATATTCTTTTCAGTGATTATATTCTGGAAATCGCTGATCATATCGAGGAAGCTTCTGCAGATGAAGTATATGATGCTGCGGGTTTAACCGTGGCTCCCGGCTTTATTGATACGCATACCCATGCGGATTTAAGTGTTATTGAAGTCAAAAAGCAGTCTTTTGCGGTTTGCCAGGGGGTTACAACCCAGGTGGTAGGGTTGTGTGGATTGGGGTTTGTGCCTCTTCCTAAGAATAAAAT
>JAATEU010000449.1 GCA_015655565.1 Clostridiales bacterium | reverse complement strand
TAAAACTATGTCATTTTTTTGTTAAATTTCAATTATCTGGTCAGATCCAATATTTTATGCTATAATTGTTATAATTATGAAGTGAAGGAAAGGAAATCCGATTATGGCTGACCATAATTATCATGACAAAAAGAATATTGAAAATACGCTCAGGCTTAGGGATATACTTTCAGAACTTCCTCGTTTCTGCGGCGATTTTTTCCGGGGAATTGAACCTACTACTTCTTCTTTAACCAGAATTGCTTACGCATATGATTTAAGGGTCTTTTTTGAATTTCTATATAATTCCAATCCCAGTTTTAAAAATACACCAATACGGGATTTAAAAGTAGAAGTATTAGATCAAATTAAACCCATTGATATTGAAGAATATCTGGATTATCTTACCTATTATAAAAAAGACGGAATGGAGCATCTGAATCAGGAAAATGGTAAAAAAAGAAAATTAATTTCGTTACGCAGCTTTTATAACTATTATTTTAAAAAGGAAATGATTGTAACCCATCCCGCTGCACTGGTTGATATCCCCAAGCTTCATCAAAAAGAAATCATCCGCCTCGAAATTGATGAAGTTGCCAGAATGCTTGACCAGGTGGAAACCGGTGAAAACATGACAAAATTTCAGCAGAAATATCACGATAAAACCAAGTTAAGGGATTTGGCGTTAATTACTCTCCTGCTGGGCACAGGCATTCGTGTTTCCGAGTGTGTCGGCCTGGATTTAAATGACGTGGATTTTAATAATGACGGAATTAAAATACGGCGTAAGGGCGGATATGAATCCATTATATATTTCGGTGAAGAAGTAAAGGAAGGCTTAGAGAATTATTTAATGGAACGATTAACTATAATACCTGTTACAGGCAGTGAGGAGGCTTTATTTCTGTCCATGCAGAAGAAAAGGATCAGTGTGAAAGCGGTAGAAAACCTGGTTAAAAAATATGCAGGTTTTATTACCAGACTCAAAAAAATTACTCCCCATAAATTAAGAAGTACATATGGTACAAGCCTGTACCGTGAAACCGGTGATATTTACCTGGTTGCAGATGTTCTTGGCCATAAAGATGTAAATACCACCAAAAAGCACTATGCAGCAATTGAAGACTCCAGGCGGCGAAGTGCGGCTAATAAGGTCAAACTCAGGGAAAAATAATTGTCATACTAACTCCCTGGCAAATCTGAAGCAGGTTTTGGATACTGCTTCAAATATATAATACCGATAAGAATAGCTTCTAAATTCTTATCGGTATTTTTTATGTATAAAATTCTGTCCTGAATTCCGAAAAAAACCTATAAAATGAAACATTTTTCGACATACAGTAATATATTATAGTGGGTGATTAAATAACAATCACCTGCAAGGCATATCAAAATTCACGATGTATTGTTTCGGGAAATGTAAGATAAAACCCTGGGATATAAATAAGAACTAGTTGGTTGTATAAATATAATTCAGGAAAGGAAAATTGAAATGTTTACACTATCTAATATATCTTTAAAAAACAAAATAATTAAATTGATTCCTTTCGAGGTAAAAGACATCGTTCAAATGATAAATGAAATGCCGCAAGGTATAGAAATGATCCAGGCTCCTGCAATTTGGGATAAAAGTAAAAAAGGAGACGGTGTTGTTATTGCTGTAATAGATACAGGCTGCCAAATGGATCACCCGGATTTACAAGACCGAATTATCGGTGGGAAAAATTTTACCAGTGATTTTAATGGTGACCCGGATAATTTTACGGATAATAACGGACATGGAACCCATGTAGCAGGGACAATTGCAGCAACAGAAAATAACAGCGGAGTATTGGGAGTCGCCCCTATGGCTAAGCTTCTGATTCTAAAAGTATTAGGCAAAGACGGGGAAGGTAATTATAAAAGCATTATTAATGCAATTAATTATGCAATAAAATGGGAAGGACCAAATAATGAAAAAGTAAGAGTAATTTCCATGTCCTTAGGAGGAAATACGGATATTCCCAAATTACATGATGCGGTAAAAAAAGCTGTTTCTAATAATATACTTGTAATCTGCGCATCGGGCAATAACGGGGATAATAGTTTTGAAACAGATGAATTTAATTATCCTGCCGCATATAACGAAGCTGTTTCGGTAGGCGCAGTGGATTTTGATAAAAAAATAGCCAAATATAGTAATTCAAATTACAATGTGGATCTGGTAGCTCCGGGAAATGAAATTTTATCCACTTTTATCGGCAGTAAATATGCAAAATTAAGCGGAACTTCAATGGCAACGCCCCATGTATCAGGTGCAGCCGCATTAATTATAAATAAGTGTGAATCCGAGTTTGGAAGAACACTGACAGAACCTGAAATATATTCCCAAATTATCAAGCGGACCACATCTTTAGGTTTCAATAAAAAGAGCGAGGGAAACGGCTTGTTAGATTTAGCGAAAGAATAATATATCTTGAAAAGGTTTCTTAATTAGATATTAAACTAATTTAAATATTAAACTAAAAAGAGGCTGTTGTTAAATAGTTTAATTTACTCTGATGAAAGGATTTGATGCATAATCAGGGCTCATTATAGCTATTTTTCAGCAGCCCCATTTTTAACAGGATACATCTGCTATTTTTCAGCAATCAAAATTGGGGTATAACATTTTTTTACCATAAATAGATATAAAGCTTACTGTATCATTAACCAACATACGCTCGTTTAATATGTGTGAATTTGTGATGTTGATGGAAATATCCATGTTTCATCTACATTTGAAAGTGTCATATTCCGGTAATATAGCTGTGTCGTAGTACTGTCAGTACGTGCTACACATTCAGATCCATTTTTAAATGTGCAATTATCTATATATATAGTACACTTAAAGGTAGAACCACCTAATTGGCGGATGACCTTTCCAAATGTATCGGCAGTAAAATTTTTCACTGTAAAAGTGCATGCCTTATTTAACTGAAATACTTTGTCAGAGGCACCATACGCAGAACCGCCGTTAACTGTCACAGTACCTTCTCCTTTCACCGTAAGGGCATCCTCTCCCACATCTTCCCATACAACATCAGTTACTGTGTTATTTCCGTAGCAATGTACTCCGTCACATCCGGGAGCTGCAATCCGGACATTTTTTAGCGAAGCACCTTTTTCCAACTTAAAAATGGGATCCTGATCTTCATCCTGACTTCCGTCCCCCATTCCTTTAGCAACAATTGTCTCACCACCACCATCATAGGTTTCCCCTGCTTTTACTACAATGGTACTGGTAATCGTTTTTGCACTTGCTGTCGTGCCTCCAAACAAGCCTGCAAACGACTGAATTAATAAAGCAGATACAATAATGCATACTTTCATTTGTTTTGTCATAATATTAACCCTCCTATTAATTTTTATATTATATAGATACACTGTGTCAAAAATATTCGATTCACTTCCTCCTTTCCAAATATATAAATTTTTTGAGCGCAGGAATCATCAAAGAAATGTAAATGAAAGTTATTATATGTATTATAAATATAAAATCACTAAAATTTAATACTGATTTGTATATTTATTTCATGAATCCCTTGTTGTTTAAATTTCTACTTTTTTGTTTATATTTTTACCTTAACATATTTCACATATTTTGTAAATTATTTTTTTTTACAATAAACTATAAAATTAATAACAATTAATTATTTTGCAATTAATTGTTTTGTAATTAATTGTTTTGTAATTAATCATTCTACAATTAATTATTTTAGGGCTAACATTAATTTTCCCTGGAAAATCATTATGATTGTTACTAAAGAAAGTCCCTGAAGATCTACACCATAAACATATGTTTGATATTCTTTTAATCGTATAAATTGGACTTTCTGGGTGACAATGTCATAAGTTTGTAGTATTCCCATTTTACAAAGAGATTAAAGATGATTCTTTCTGGGTGACAATGTCATACGTTTGTACTGTAATTTATATTTTTGCAGTGTAATTCACACGTTTGAATCGTAATCTTCCTCTGATATCTGTGGCGTAACACGTTACCTGTCCATATAAAAACACAGTACAAAATTATATGCCGTTTTTTTGTACTGTGTTTTTGGTTACAGGATAAACGCATCAATTTTCCTTTGTCAGCTGCCGCAAATTTTTATAAAACCAAAATTGATGTGTTCGTCCTGTTTTGGTTACTTGTCAAGATTTATTGAATTAATGCACCAAGCGTTAATTTCTTCCCTCATCCCCGTATGTAGTGGACGACCTCCAACTCAATGCCTTCACTGTCCTTAAGAAAGAAGGCATAATAGGTATCACAGTACTCAGGCCAGAACTGCGGCGGATGGATGATTTGTGCGCCCAGGACCTGGGTCTGCACCTGTCTGAAAGCTTCGTCCACTGCTTCCTTACAGGGTACCCGGAAGGCCAGATGGTGTAATGCACCGGGCCGTCTGCGGGATAACCTGTCATCCAGATACTCTTCACGCGGGTTTACCAGACAGAGCGTAAGCGGTTCACTATAGTATTCCACCTCTTCATAAATATGTTCCGGCACGGTGTCATGCACCTTCCGACGGACATCAAATCCAACGACGGGCAGAAACTGGTCATAAAATTTTTCCGCACGTTTTAGGTTATTCACAGTTATGCTGATATGGTCAATATTTGGCTGCATAAGATAACTCCTTTCCATTTGCTGCTTATCAGGCCTCAACTTTCAGCCAGTGTTTAAGGTAAAATTCTTTTTTTGCTTTAAAGTTTTCCTTTTTAATCTGTAAGGTTTCATCCGAAAGAATATCAAGGATTGTTCCGGCCAATACAATGGCCGTATTTATATAAACATGGTTTTTGTCAATGATTTCAAATTGAGCGCTGTGGACAATACCGGAAATTCCGGAAAAACCGAATTGAATGGCAGGCATCAAAAAGCTTAAATCCCCTATGTCCCCGGAAGCGCCGGAAACCACATTATGAATAATCTCTTTTTCATTACATATGGCAAGCATATTCCGATATATCACTTCATTGATTTCCTTGCTTTGATTTAAAGGCAGATACCCATTGGAATCGTTAATTTCACAAGTGGTTCCTAAAGCCAGGGCACAATAACGGAAGGCATCATTTAACTGTCCGTTGATTTTAATCAGGTCCTTTTCCTTATTGGCCCGGATATAAGTTTCAAGGACTGCATAATCGCATATAATGTTGGGTGTCCTGCCGCCCTCTTTTAGTATTGGATATACCCTTGCACCGGCCTCCGGGGCAAAGGTATCTTTTAACATCTGCAGGGCGGTTAAGGATAATGTGGCAGCCTGTAAGGCATTTTTCCCAAGGTGGGGGATAACTCCTGCATGGGCTGCCTGCCCTTTAAATACCGCCTCTTTTAAAATGAATCCGGAAAGGGTGGAATTTATATCAAACCTTGCATTGGGATTTGCTTCATCAGGACCCATGACATGGCAGGATAATACGATGTCCACCTCATCAAAAATCCCCTCATAAATCATATTCTGTTTACCGGAATAAAATTTTATTATTCCTTTCTCCTTCATCCGTTTCCGTTCCTCAATATCAATGAATTCTTCCGCCGGTGTAAACAGAAAGCTGACTCTTCCCGGCAATTGCTCCAATACCCTGCTTTTATGAAAAGCGCTAATTAAATTTAACAATACTGCAACCTGAATACTGTGCCCACAGGAATGAAAGGGCATCTTTACACCGTCCCTGCCGGTTAAAAGAGCGTCCATATCTGCGGTTACCCCAATATGATAACCATTGCCATTTCCTAAGGTACAAATAACTCCATGGACAGAAACATGCTTTTTATAGGATATTCCAAGCCGGTCCAGGTAACCGCATATAATCTGCCCGGTTTTCTCTTCTTTAAATCCCAGCTCAGGATTTTTAAACAGCTCATCTCCGACCTGATAGATGGTCTCCCGGTTCTTTTTCAGATATGAGTTCACAACCTGTTTCATATTTACACCCATTGCATACCACAAGCAGGCTTGCGGTATTGCCACAAATAAAGGTTGAAAGAATCACTAAGTGACATCCTTTCTCTATTTATATTTTCTTTCACACTTGTTCTCCTTATCTTTAATGGAACGCTATTCCGCTTTCTTTATATCCCTGTTCCCTTTCCGTTCTTTATCCAGAATAAAGATTGCCTCGGTTAAATACTGTATGAATTTATCCCTGTCCACATCAAGTAATACCGTAGTATTTGGTTCGGGCATATTATACCAAACCCGTTTATCCGTGATGCTCATGCCGGCCGTGAACTCGCCCTGCAATTCAATATCCACATAATAATCCTTGCTGGTGAATATCTCCGGATGCAGAAGATACATTACCGGGCAGGCATCAAAGACAGGGCTGCGGTCACTGTTTAAGCCTTTTGAGAAACGGGAATAAAACTGAAGTAAATCATATACAAAATCCGATACCCTCCCCTTTCCCAAAAACCTCCCGATTTCACTGTGGAGGATACCGGCCGCCTGGCTGACTTCCGTACCCGCCTGGATAATAGGAATTCCTGAATGAAACACCATATATGCCGCATGGGGATCAATATAAAAATTAAACTCAGCTGCAGCAGTCGCATTTCCGGAACTAAAACTCCCGCCCATTAATGCAATACACGCTATCCTTTCTTTTACTTCCGGAAAGGTTTTAAGTAATAAAGCAATGTTCGTCAAAGGTCCCAATGCTACGACAGTAATCCTCTGTTCAGAAGCAAGGATCTGGTCTTTCAGAAATTCCACACCGTTTTTACTTTCATATCCCAGGGTCACCTTATCAACAACGGGGCCATCCATTCCGCTGTCGCCGTGGGCTTTGGGTGCAACCTTTAAGGGGTTAATCAGAGGCTTTGCCGCACCTTTTGCCACCGGTACCTTTTTGCCGGCCACGGTTAATACCTTAAGGACATTTTCACTGACCTTTTCAAGGGTCTGGTTCCCTCCCACCGTAGTAATTCCAAGTACCTTGAGTTGATCTGAATTCGCCAGGGCAAGCATAATTGCCAGGGCATCATCATGTCCCGGATCACAGTCAATTAAAATATTGCGCATATCTTATCTGTCTCCTTTCGATTTGCGGACGGAGTATACCACAATACCGGTAAATACCGCTGCATACGGCAAGGTGGTAATTAACTCGGAGGGAATGTTCTGCAGCTGCAATACATTTCCGATGGCACTGAAAATACCAAATAAAAAAGAGGTAACGGTTGTCGGTATTACCATGGAGCGTCCCATGGCACTTGCAGCGATGGCAATCCAGCCCCGTCCCGCAATCATATCCCTTGTAAACATGGACAGGTAACCCATGGACATATATGCACCTCCGAAACCGGCCAATAAACCGCTTAAACAAAGCGATATAAACTGGACACGGCGGACCTGGATACCGACAGAAGCTGCCGCACTCGGATTTTCGCCCACCGCCTTTATGTGAGTGCCTAACTTTGTTTTATTCAGCATAACATATGTAACAGCTACGGAAAGCAGGGCTACGTATACTAAAATATTATGTCCGGAAAAGATTTCCCCTATTACCGGGATACCTTTCAGAACGGGAATTTCAACAGCGGGAATTTGCTTACTTGCCAAAGCAGCGGAATTACCTTTTTGTCCCGTAAACATATACAGGACATATACCGTAAAGCTGCTGGCAAATAAATTTAAGGCAATACCGGCCATAATTACTTTTGTTCCCAGATACAGACTTAAATAAGCCATAAAGGCACTAAACAGGATTCCAACCAACAATGCCGCCAATAATCCCATAATGGCACTCCTGCTATAAGCAGATACCAATACCCCGGCTAAGGAGGCGGTCAGCATGGTACCTTCCATGGCAATGTTGCTGACCCCTGCCTTGCTGGATATAACATTTCCCAAAGCGGCAAAGAGAATGGGAGTCGTTACACGAAGGATTGCATATCCAAATGTGGGTGTTAATAACAAAGCCAGAATCTCATCCATTCACCCTACCTCCTGCCATCGCTTTCTTACGATTTAAGTATTTTACCATAAAGTCCGCCGTTATTAACAGAACCAGTACCGTTTCAACAATTGCAACCATTTCTACCGGCACATCAACGCCTCTGGCCATAATGTCCGAACCTGTTCTTAAGTAACTCAGGCCAAAAGCAGCGGCAAAGACACCGATTGGATGGTTTTTTCCAAGCATGGCAACCAGACAGCCGTCAAATCCATAACCGGGAAGGGCAGACCAGGTAAAGCGGTCATACATACTGAGTAAATGTACGGAGGAACCCATTCCTGCTATAAATCCCGACATAAAATGTACGCTCATGGTAAGCACAAAGAAGCTCATGCCGGAATATTTGGCAAAATCCTTATTAATGCCGGTCATCTTAATCATATATCCTAGTCTGGTCTGCTTGTATATAAACCAAATAACGGCAGTTGCCAGTATAAGAAGAAAAAAACCTGTGGTTATACCGGTTTTAGGAACAATTACGGTAAGTTTTGCAGTATCCGTAAATTCAGCAGAAGCAACCCCGGTAACGGACATATCCTTTAATTTCGTCTTTAATATATAAAAACCGATTCCAAATAAAATGGTGTTTAACATTAAAGAGGTTACTAATTCATTCGCATCATACTTTGCCTTAAAAAATCCGGAGATGCAGGCAATCAGACCCCCGAAAACAGAAGCTGCTAAAATAACGGCCATGGAGTGAAAGAAACTGTTCCCCATATATCTGGTAGCAAGTCCCGTAGTTACGATACCCGATATATAAAATATTCCTTCCCCTCCCATATTAAAAAGCCCGCTCCGAAACAGCAGGGATGCGGATAACCCTGCAAATGCAAGAGGTACCATTAATTCCAGGACATTTCCGAAATATCTCATGCGCGTCAGGGGCGCCGTAATTAATTTTACAAATGCATACATGGGTTCATCACTGGTTAAAAATAAAACAATTAAGGTTAGGGCCAATGCTATCATAACTGCCGTAAGAATCTGAATTATTTCATTTTTTGCTTTCACATTAAGCTTCTTCATACATCAGCCTCTCAATCTCCGCTTTTTCCCGTCGTTTTACACCAAGCATATAAAATCCCAGCTCTGTTTCCGTCAGGTTCTTTAAATTATTAAAATAAGCCACGATCTCACCGGAATACATAACAATGATTTTATCACTGACTGCCAAAGCTTCC
>JAATEU010000216.1 GCA_015655565.1 Clostridiales bacterium | reverse complement strand
CTTCGAAGCTGGAATTGTGCTTCACGGCACGGAAGTAAAATCTTTGCGTATGGGAAAATGCAGCGTTAAGGAATCCTATATAAGGATTGAAAATGGTGAGGTGTATATTTATAATATGCATATCAGTCCTTATGAAAAGGGCAATATTTTCAATAAGGATCCACTGCGCATTAAAAAATTATTATTGCATCATTATGAGATTAATAAAATTATGGGTAAAGTGGCACAAAAGGGATATACGGTTGTGCCGCTGACCGTGTACTTAAAAGGAAGCCTGGTAAAAGTTGAAATAGGTTTGGCAAGAGGCAAGAAACTCTATGATAAACGGGATGACATAGCGAAAAAAGATCAAAGAAGAGAAGCCGAGAAGGACTTTAAGGTTAAAAATTTATATTAAAAAGTATCATATCGCTGCTCTGATTGATAGATTCCGAAGTAACTATTAATACCATTAAGGTATTGATATAAATATGAAAAATAAATCGGAAGATAAATTGATAAATTTGAAATTTTGAGATAGGAGGAACCCTAAATATCGGCTCTTTTAAATAAAACGAATCGGCTCAATGTTATCTGAATTCTTAAATGTGTCAGACATAATACCGTCAGTATTGGACTTCTCCAATATTGGCGGTATTTGGTTATTTATGGAGGCATTGACACAAACTTAATAATATTAAGATGCAGAATGGGAATGTGTCAAATATTTGGAGGGATTTATGGTGAATGTGTCAATAATTTGAAAAGTAACCGGCAAATTTGGTTGCTATAATAAGTATATAGCGAACCTGTTTTACTTTCTTAAGGAGGAGATTAAATGCTAAGTAGCCGGCAGATTGATATTATACAGTTTTTGTATAATCAAGATAAGTATATTACAATTAATCAGATTGCCGAAGAAATAAGGGTTTCTTCCAAGACGATTCGTAATGATTTGGAGGCAGTGAAGGAATACTGTCAGACAAATCAGCGGGGATGTGTGGTTGCGAAGCCGAATGCAGGTATTAAACTTCAGATGACAGCGGAAGAATGGGAGAGGCTATGCAGGCAACTGGAAGAGGACACCATTAATAAAGAAACAATACCGGATATAAGGTATACCATTATACAACTGTTGTTGAAGCGCAGATGGATTGATTTTTTGGCACTGGAAAGACAGCTGTATGCTGGGCGAAGCGCTATAGAGAAAGTGTTTCCGGAGGTGAAGCAATGGTTTCTAAGCCATAATATCCTTTGTGAAAAAAAGCGCGGACACGGAATAGAAATTACCTATACGGAATTTCATTGGCGGATTGCTATGTGGCAATTTTACTGGGAATGTAAAAGGCATGTCAGTGGCGTCAGTCAAACCGGTCTCAAGGAGACGGAAGCCTCAGAAGATGAGATTATGACCGGTTTTTTGGATGGCTTTGAACTGCAGGGTGTCAAACAGGCCATCAATCTGCTGGAACTTGAGTTTGGACTGGTCTTTAGCTATGAAGCCCACCTTCAAATAATATTCCTGCTATCTATCGGAATTATTCAAACACGGCGTAAAAACAAGGTTGAAATGCCCTTGCTGGAGCCCTGTAAGGTGGACAGCGGCTATGATATCCGCTTATCCGAAAAACTGGCGGAGGACCTGGAAACTTATTACCAGATTATAGTATCCCCGGAAGAAAGAGCCTTCATACTTTTTGCCGTCAGCATTTCCGATATTCAAAAATTCTCCGGTAAAGAAGCAAAACATCATTATAAGGAAGAGAATGCCACATTGTATTCCTTTGCCTCGAAACTGGTTAATCTGATGGGAGAAATCATTAACATTGATCTCAAATCATACAGCTTTTTTTCGGAAAGTTTATTAATACAATTACGATCTACGATTCAAAGACTAAAGTACCGTATAACCTTAAATCACCCCCTTCTAAAGCAGGTTAAAAAAAAATATCCGAATATCTTTGCGGCCGTATATGCTGTAGGCGTGTTTTTTGACAAGGAATTGGGTCTGGAAATTAATGAAAATGAGATGTGTTGTCTGGCCCTGCACTTAGGTGGGGCGCTGGAACGAAATATTTCCGTATTAACGGCCTGTGTCGTATGCAATTATGGAATCGGTGCTTCCCAATTACTGAGGGAGCGTATCGAAAGAAATATAAGTGATCTGAGGATTCTGGAGGTCTTTTCCATCAGGGATATCCGGAAGATAAAGAATTTTCAATGCGATTTCATTATTTCCACACTTCCCCTAGAAGACTCCAACGGCGGGAAAGAGGTCGTTGTGGTAGAGCATTTTCTTCCTGCCTATGATGTCAGAGTCATATAAGATAAGATGAAGCAGATCCGTAAAAATAAATTACGGATGAAACGTACCGGCAAGGCGGTACAGATCCAAAAAGAACTCTTTAAGTCAGAATTTGTCTGGATGCAGGCGTCGGTTAAAAGCAAGGATGATGTAATACGGCAGATGTGCAGAAAATTATCGGATGCTGGTTATGTTACAGAAGATTTTGAGCAATCTGTTTTAGAGCATGAGGAAAAGGCATCTACGGCACTTGGAAAGGGTGTGGCAATTCCCCACGGCATGGCAAAGCATGTAATCCGGCCGGTTGTTGCCTTTTCCTCCCTGAAGGAATCTGTCGGCTGGCAGGGCAGGGAGCAGGTCGACATGGTATTTATGCTGGCATTTAACCTGGATGAGGCTTCAGGTCTGAGAGAAGAATCCATTAAATTTTATAGTGTTTTTCTGGATATTATGGACAGCGAAGAGGAAATTCAAAAGGTCAGGGACATAAGAGACAAAGCTCTGCTGGTGCAGTTTATGAATCAGAAAGTTAGGGGAGAAATCAATTTATGAAAGAGGATATGTTAATTACGGAAGTTATGAGAGAATCCTGTATTGATCTGGAGCTGAAAGGCACAACCAAGGATGAAATTATCCATGAAATGGCTGATTTGTTCTATAAAAGCGGTGTTTTATCTTCCAAGGAGCAATTTATCAAGGATGTTTATTTTAGGGAAGCAGAAGGTCCTACAGGAATCGGCTATGGCGTTGCCATTCCTCATGGAAAATCAGATGCGGTACTTGCCGCTTCGGTGGCAGTGGGAAGAACCAGGAATTATATCCCATGGGAATCCATGGATGAGAAGCCCGTGAAGGTATTCATTATGTTTGCGGTGAATTCGCAGGACGCCTCCGGAATGGTATCCCTATTATCCCAAGTGGCTGTAGCTCTTTGTGATGAGGCTGTGATTGAGCAGCTGTTTACCAGCAACAGTGCCGGTGAGATTATAGAACTATTTAGCAGAAAGGAGGAAACCGCATGAAAATCGTAGGTATTGCCGCCTGTACCGCAGGCATCGCACATACGTATATGGCACGGGAAAAGCTGCTCAGGGGTGCAAAAGCCAGGGGTCATGAAGCCAAGATTGAAACCCAGGGCACAATCGGCATTGAAAACAGGCTGACGTATCAGGATATCGCAGAGGCAGATGTAGTCGTGCTGGCCGTGGATGTTAAGATTTCAGGAGAAGAAAGATTTAAAGGGAAGCAGGTGATCCGTGTAAGTACGGCAGCTGTTATCAAAAATGCAATTGGTTTTATTGAAAAGGTAGAGAAAGCATTAGAAAATCTTAAATAGCGAAAGGGAGAAGGTAGGTTGAAAAGAAAAGCATTTTTCAACCGGCAAAAAGCACGGAGGGTGCTTTTTGTTAAGTATTTGTATGCTGTTGAAGCGGCAGATGGAGGTTATTATGGGAAAAAGAAAGAAAACTAACGGTGCAGGTGCTCAAATTAAGAAACATATTTTAACGGCAATCGGTTATATGATCCCCCTGGTGGTAGCAGCAGGACTTTGTATGGCTTTGGGGCAGTTCATTGACGGGGATGTAAGAAATTCCACCTCAGGAATCGGCTGGTACTTATACAAAGCAGGCGGTTTTGGGATGGCAGCGGTGGTTCCGGTGATTACGGCAGGGGTAGCATTTTCTATTGCAGATCGTCCGGGGATTGCTCCTGGTCTGATATTGGGTTTTATCTGTACGGAGATTAAGGCGGGCTTTATTGGTGGGATCGTAGCCGGCTTCCTGGTTGGGTATCTGGTACTGGCAGCCAAGAAATATATTAAGCTTCCGCAGTCCATGCAGGGACTTATGCCGGTTATGGTCATTCCGGTGCTGGTAACGGCAGTTGCGTCCGTATTAATGTTTACAGTAGTGGGACAGCCTTTTGCGTGGCTTCAGCAGGCTTTAACAGCAGGTATTGCAGGCCTGCAGCAGGGATCAAAATTCGTATTCGGTGCGGTACTTGGAAGCATGGCCTGCTTTGATTTCGGTGGTCCTGTCAATAAGACCATGTCTACCTTTGTAAATGGCTTAATGATTGATGGTGTTATTGAGCCGGAAGCCGTAAAGTTCATTGGTTCCATGGTTCCGCCCTTTGGTATCGCCATCTCCTGCCTGCTGACCAGAAATAAATATACCAGACAGGAAAAAGAGGCATTAAAGGCAGCCGTTCCGATGGGCTTTTGTATGATTACGGAAGGGGTTATTCCCATTGCAGCAAGGGATCTGGTGAGGGTTGTGTTTGCCTGTGTCTGCGGTTCTGCCGTAGCAGGGGGATTATCCATGGTTTGGGGCGTGGGTGCACCGGTACCCCATGGCGGTATGCTGTCCGTTCCGCTCTTTACCAAACCGGTACAGTTTGTCATTGCATTAGCCATCGGCAGTATAATTTGCGGGGTTATCCTGTCACTGCTGAAAAAGCCGGTTACTGAAGCAGATGAAAATTTTGATGATTTAGGTGCTGCAGAAGATTACGGCGCAGATGACGGTAAAATTAAGGTGGAAACATTTTAACAGGAAGATTAGAATTAGAAAGGCATAGGAATAGATTATGTTAATAGATATGAAGGAAATGCTTGAGATTGCCAGTAAAAACGGTTTTGCGGTAGGGGCATTTAATGCGACGGAAAGCTCCTTGTTCCGTTCTGTTGTAGAAGAGGCAGAAAAGCAGAATTCACCGGCGATTATTCAGGTGGCTCCGGGAGAATTTGAATTTGCAACCAGGGAATTTTACGCTTATGTCAGAGAACGTCTGGCAAACAGCAGGATACCTTTTGTACTTCACCTGGATCATGGAAAAACAGTACAGGAATGTATGAAGGCGATTCAGGCAGGCTTTACATCAGTGATGTTTGACGGCTCTGCGCTTCCTTATGAAGAAAATACAGCACGTACCAGGGAGATGGTGGAGCTGGCACATCAGGTAAATGTATCCGTTGAGGGTGAAATCGGAACCATTGGCGTTATGAGCAACTCAGAGGAGGGCGGTGTGGAGAATGTAACCTATACCAATCCGGATGAGGTGGTGGATTTCGTGACTAAAACAGGAGTGGACTGCCTGGCTGTTGCCGTCGGAACAGCCCACGGCATCTATCCCAAGGGCTTTGTGCCCCGGTTACAGCTGGATTTATTGGAGAAAATTAAGAGGGCAGCTTCCGTACCCCTGGTACTTCACGGCGGAAGCAATAACTCTGATGATGAAATTAGAAGTGCTTGCCAGATTGGTATTGCTAAAGTGAATATATCCAGTGATTTTAAATATGCTTTCTTTAAAAAAGTAAATGAAGTCATTGCAGAAACAGGGGGTTTTATACCGGCAAAGGTATTTACACCGGGAATTCAGGAAGCTAAAAAAGTGATTTATGAAAAAATGCAGCTGTTTGGTTCTGTGAATAAGGCCGGCTTGTACTTTTAATGAAAATACATTAAGGATAAAAAGTCCTAAATAGGAGGCAGCCATGTCGCGAAGTGTGAAAGAAGAGCGCTTTCATACCTCCTTATTTATGGCAGTACCGCAGACAAGCCATCATCAACCAAATGTATTCTTCAAATAGAAGCAGCTTCTATTATGGGTCTGTAAGCCCTAGGCTCAAATAGCCCAAGGCGCTCCGGCATGTTTGGAAGGTTGAAAAAAAATATAAAAAATGAAAGGATGGAGCAGTACCGCAAACTAGTTTGCGGTATGCAATGGGTGTAAATATGATTAATTTTGAATTTTCCAATGTAACAGAAATTGTATTCGGAATGCATACAGAAAAACATGTCGGGGAAAAAGTACGGAAATATAGTGACTGTGGGAAGGTGCTTCTGGTCTACGGCTCTGACAGAATTAAAAAAGACGGGCTGCTTGATGCAGTGACGGATTCCTTGAAGGTGAAGAATATTGAATGGCATGAGTTGTCAGGGGTTCAGCCCAATCCGCGTCTGGGACTGGTAAGACAGGGGATTGAACTGTGCCGTAAGGAAGAGATTACTTTCATTTTGGCCATTGGCGGCGGCAGTGTGATTGACACGGCAAAGTCTATTGGCGTGGGCGTACCCTATGACGGAGATGTGTGGGATTTCTTCATGGGAAAGGCAGTACCCAAAAAGACCCTGCAGACGGCTGCAATCTGTACGATTCCGGCAGCAGGAAGTGAAGCCAGCTTAAGTGCAGTTATTACCAATGAGGATGGGTGGTATAAGAAGAGCATCAACCTGGAATTGATTCGGCCGATATTCTCCATTATTAATCCGGAGCTTACTTATACACTTCCTGTTTATCAGATCGGCTGCGGAATCGTGGATATGATGACCCATATTATGGAGCGCTATTTTACCAATACCACCGATGTGGATTTGACCGACCGCTTATGTGAAGCCGTGTTAAGAAGTATTATTATAAATGGTGAAAAGACCCTAGCGGAGCCTTTGAATTATAATTGCCGGGCGGAAATTCTGTGGGCAGGAACGCTGGCTCATAATGGCCTGCTGAATACCGGCAGGGTTCAGGATTGGGCTTCCCATAGAATTGCCCTGGAGATGAGCGGAATCTATGATATTGCCCATGGGGCAAGTTTGTCCATTGTCTATCCAAACTGGATGAAGTTTGTATACGCCCATGATGTGGACCGCTTTGTCCAATTTGCAGTACGGGTATGGGATGTGGACCTGGCTTATGAAAAGAAGGAGGAGATTGCGCTGGAGGGAATACGGCGTATGAGCCGGTTCTTTAAGAGACTTGGAATGCCCCTGACCTTCCAGGATGCAGG
>JAATEU010000547.1 GCA_015655565.1 Clostridiales bacterium | reverse complement strand
GCCTTTTGCTATTAATGGGATTTTTTAAGTTGCAGCCGTGAATACTTACCGTTAGTATATATTGTTTTTACGTATTTTACAATATAGTGTAATGAATAAACAGGGCAAGCCTTCCTGTATTTGTTCTGAATGAATCAGATTCCATGATTCCATCTATAAATAAACCACTTTTTTGGCAATATACTATCTATTTATAAAAGTCTCCCTGATATGATAGAATATATTTTGGTATGTTAAAAAAATAACAAAGAGGAGGAAAAATGAATGAAGTTTATTAAAAAAAGCAAAGGTATTTTAAGTATTATGATGGTTGTTATCCTTATGGCTGCATTATTTACAGGCTGCGATAAAAACAAGAATGTCAGTACGGAAGGGGAAATAAATGGGGAAACAAGCGGGGAAACAAATGAAGAAACGTCGGTGGAAACATCTTCCGGTAATTCTTCCGTTAAAGCAGGCACTTATACCGCTGTGGAAAAAGGATTTGGCGGTGATGTCACTGTCACCGTAACCGTGGCTGAGGATGGTGCGGTATCTTCCATTGATGTGGCTGCAGAAAGCGAAACTCCTGCAGTGGGCGGAAAGGCGGCACCAAAGCTTGCCCAATCCATTGTGGATTCCCAGAGCCTGGGTGTGGATGCAGTTTCGGGTGCGACGGTCACAAGCACCGCAGTATTAACGGCAGTTGAAAACGCATTATCCCAGGCAGGTATGGACGTAAATGCCTGGAAAGAAAAAGAAGTTATTAAAGATGGAACGGATGAAGAAGTTACGGTTGATGTAGTGGTAGTCGGCGCCGGCGGGTCAGGAACCGCTGCCGCACTTGCTGCGGCTGAAACAGGTGCCGAGGTAATGATTATTGAAAAAACCTCTGAGGCAGGCGGCAATACACGTCTGGCTTCCGGTTTTTTTGCAGTCGGTACTGAATTGCAGAAAAAAGAAGGGCTTAATCTGTCTGTTGATGAAGCCGTTAACCGCCTTTTGGAATTCAACCATTATCTTTCCAACGGTCCTTTAACCCGTACTATTGTAGAGAAATCTGCCGATACCATTAAGTGGCTGCAAAATTACGGTATGGAATTCTATCTCCAGGAGAAAACCACACAGTTTGCACATGAAAATGATTTGTATGCGTATAAAACTTATCATAAATACGTTGACAGCACTGCAGGATTTGAAAATATATATGATAATTTAGAAAAAATGAAATCGGAACTCCGTCTGAACACCAGTCTGTCCTCCCTGCTCACCGATGAGGACGGGTCGGTGACCGGTATTACCGCTGAGAAGGAAGACGGAGGAATACTGACGGTGCATGCTAAGTCAACAGTTGTCTGCACCGGAGGTTTTGGTGCGAATACGGAAAAGGTTTCAGGGGTTGCCAATAATGCATATTTAAATTCTCTTGGAATGCCAAATAACGGCGAGGGAATTGAACTGATGGAACAGGCAGGTGCCATAGACTGGGACGGTACTCCACTTCTTCATGCCTGCCAATTGGCGGAATCCGATGTGGTTACGGAAAGCAATACGGAAGAACTTGCCGGTTTTTCCAGCTCAAGCCTGACCCAGATGCTTATGTCTCCTCTATTATGGGTAGATGGTTCCGGTACCCGTTTTGTAAATGAAGATGTGGTATATGACACTGCCTTCTGGGCAAATGCAGCTTATGCAGCGGGGGGAAAATATTACTTTATTGTAGATAAGGCAACTTTAGAGGATTATACAAAAGGAACAACCATGAGGATTTCGGAATGCGGTCCGGGAGCAAACCTGGAGCAGGATGATTTTGTAGCATTGGCGGATGCTGCTGTTGAAGCAGGAACTGCGTTTAAGGGAAGTACAATCGAAGAGCTTGCCAAGGCGGCAGGAATGAATGCGGATGAGCTTGACGGAACAATAAATGATTACAATGAAATGGTTGAGAAGCAAAAAGATACCGACTATAATAAATCCGCGGCGTCTTTAAAGTATACGGTGAAATCCGGTGATTATTATGCATTTGAATGCAATGCGGTATTTTTAGGGACCATAGGCGGTGTTAAAGTCAACGAAAAACTGGAAGTTATTAACTTGGACTATGAACCGATTCAAGGATTATATGCGGCAGGGACGAATGCAGGCGGTTATTATGAAGGAAGCGGATATCCTCCTTATGAGGGATTGGCGTGTGGATTTGCCTGGACCTCCGGACGGATAGCAGGAGAAAGTGCTGCAGCTTACGCCGGTACTGAGAAATAATTCATCTGCTTAGATTTTATGATAGAAAACGATCCGGCAATTAAATTTCAAGATTATCACCCGGAAAGTTCCTGGAGCGTGTCTGAAAACTTATTGTACCGTTCTGACCGTCCCACTTTGCGGTATACTGCGGCGCGATTTTGGAAACGTAGAGACCACTACGCTTTCAAAATCGCGCCTTGTCTCCCACAAAGTGGAACGCCCAGCCCGGCGCAAGCAGTTTTCAGACACGCCCTAATAAATTTATAACGGGAATTGAGTTATAAATAGGACTTTTCGGGTGACATTTATGCGCAGATCCGATCGATATCCTCGCCGTTTAGGGATTCTTTTTCCAAAAGTTCTGCTGTTATTTTCTCCAGAAGTTCAAGATTCGCTTCCAGCAGTTTTTTAGTATCTTTATATAAGCTGTTCATTTGGGTCCTGCATTTGCCGATCAGTTCCCTGTCATAGCCATCCTCCAGAATTTCCGTGCTGAATAAGCCCATATCCTGATCCATTCCATATTTATTGATATAGTCTACTATTATGGAGGAAGCTTTTTGGATATCGTTGCCGGCACCGGTAGTTATTTCATCTTTACCGAAAATAAGCTCCTCAGCAATTCTGCCTGCAAGCAGCATTTGTATATTGGCTTTTAACTGCCGCTGGCTTTGGAACATCATATCTTTCGGGATGCTGAGGTTAAAGCCTCCGGCTCCGCGGACGCTTGGGATAATGGTAACTTTGGATATATAATGCTCCGGCTGCAGAAGTCTGGTTGCTAAAGCATGTCCGGCTTCATGATAGGCGGTTATCCTGCGGTCACGGTCTGAAATAAAGCTCCTGTCCAGCATGGGTGCTCCGGCAATAACTGTGTAAAATGCTTTTTCAATGTGGTCCTTATTGACAACGGACTGTTTGTCGTTGGCGGCATTGATAGCGGCTTCATTTAAAAGATTTTCAAGCATGGCCCCGCTGAAATACACCGTGGATTTTGAAAGGGCCTCCAGATCCACATCATCGGATAAAGGTTTTTTATCTGCATACAGGGATAGAATTTTTTTTCTGGCATTTACATCGGGCAGTCCGATTTCAATCTGCCTGTCAAAGCGGCCGGGCCGCAAAAGGGCTTCATCCAGGGTATCCATACGGTTGGTGGCACCAATTACAACAATTCCTTTATTTTCATGAAAACCGGACATTTCGGTCAGCAG
>JAATEU010000142.1 GCA_015655565.1 Clostridiales bacterium | reverse complement strand
TTCTGATAAGTTATATTATTTATTGTAATATAAGTATCTTGTAAACGGTTCAAACCAATATGTAGGTGTCGCTGTATAACCGGAAATCTCTTCCCTTACAAGAGATATTCTGCTTGGATAGGATAATGGTAACATTGGACAATCTTCATTCAATTGCAAGCATATCTCAGTAATTAACTGTCCTTTTTCAGCCGTATCGATAGCTGCTTTTGCTTCTGCAAGCAATCCGTCAACGACATCATTCTTGTAATTCATATAGTTGCAGCCACCTGCACCTACGTTTTCGCTGGCAAACATTGGTATTAAATCTGATAAAGATTCCGGAAAATCCGCATCCCACTGTACAATAACCGCATCGTAATCTCTTTCCTCCCTATAAATAATGGAAGATCTTTCGGAAGGAGTCAGCTTAGTAACTGTAATGTTGATACCAATTTCTGCTGCCTTTTCCTGTAACATAACTGCTGCCGTTTCATCCGTTGGGAATGCGGTTGATACAAGAATCTCCATATCAAATCCATCAGGATAATTTGATGCTGCCATTAGTTCCTTTGCTTTTTTTAAGTCATAATCATAGTCATTTGCTTTTTCTTCATAGGCTGCCCATGCTTCATCATTATAAGCTCTCAATGCCGGCGGAAGAAAACTGGAATCACCTGCTATTGCAGAATCACCATATACACCGGTAGTATAACTTGCCGTATCAAATACATATGCTAATGCCTTACGGCAATTAACATCATCCAGTCCTTTTCTTGCCATATTGAAGAATAAGCATTGTGTTGTTCCTGCATCATTAAATTGAAGTTGGACTCCCTGGGAAGTAATTGATTGCATCATATCTAACTGCGTTGCCTGATTCCAATAAGTTGCCTGAATTTCATTATTGGCAATTGCTGTAATTCTTGTTGTTCCATCAACAATCTCAACCCATTCTACTTTATCGAATTTTGGCTGATTGCCGGTATCCCAATAATCCGGATTTGCATGTGCCGTAACTTTTTCGCCTTCTGTCCATTTATCAAATATGTATGCACCTGTGCCCATAACTCCACCTGATGCCGTACCGAAAGCAGTTGGATCTTCTAAGCTTTCATAGTATGCTTTACTGAATACTCCACCACCGGAGGTTGCCACAGAATAAAGCCATGTGCTGTCCGGTTTCTTTAATGTAACTACAACCGTATACTTATCGGTTGCTTCTATTGATGCAACGCTTGTATGCATCCATGATACATAAGATGCTGTTGCTTCATCCATAATGTGATTATAAGAAAACAGGACATCTTCCGATGTCATTTCCGTACCATCCCAAAAATGAACTCCCTGCCGGAAATTAAAGGTATAAATCAAACCATCATCACTTACCGTCCATTTTTCTGCCAGCAACGGAACCAATGTACTTGGATCCTCCGGATTCGTAGTCAACCATGATTCACAAAATGTACTGATGGGAATAGAAGTCGTCAGGCTGTATGAATATGCCGGAGCTAATGACAGCATATTTTGTTCCAGACCATATTTAAATGTACCTCCCGCAGTATCACTTCCTTCCGGCTCTGTTCCGGCTTTTTTCGATACATCATCACCTACGGAACCTCCGTCACCACAACCTGCTGCCGAAAATGCCATTGCGCACACCAATAACGCTGCAGTTAATTTTCTCCATCTCTTCTTCATAATATTATCCTCCTTCATAAATATAAATGGGAACCGCCTGTCCAACGGGCGGTTTATTGTTTTGTACGCTTCACGAGCTTAACAGGCTAAAGCCAATATTAAAGGCGCAACAAAATGTTTGTTGCGCCTTTGCATATCGTTTCGACAGTTAATTATTAAGCATTCTGGCTAAAGCTTTGTCTGCTACCTTTAATGTAAACTCAGCATCCTCTATGGTATGGGAACCACTTATATAGGTTCTCATATTCGGCATTGTCAAAACACCTTCCTCTTGCATTTCTTTACGGAACTGATTAATAAATGGTCTATTAATTCCTTCCAGGTTGTCCATAGTGTAAGCTGGTGTAATTCCTCCTTTTGCACCAAACAAAACAAAGAAGATACCCGGTGCATATGTAATTCTCAAATCAATACCATATTTTTCTGCGAGTTCAACGTAACCCGTCATTAATCTGTTTTGAACCGCTTCAACCTGCTTATACACAGCTCCGGCATTTGCCTCTAATAATTCAATATTCTTCAAGGAAGCATGCACACCTAATGCATAACCATTAAAGGTTCCGGCTGTCAATATCTGTTTATTTTTTAATGTAGACATATATTTCTTTTTGCCTGCAATGCATGAAAATGGATACCCACCAGCAATTGCTTTTGCCATTGTACAAATATCCGGAACCACTCCAAGATATCCCTGTGCTCCGCCAAGCCCCAGTCTCCATCCGGTAATTACTTCATCCATGCTCATTACAATATCATATTTATCACAAAGCTCTCTGATTTTCTCCAGAAAGCCGGGCTTTGGTGATAAGCAAAGCGTATTACAAATAATTGCTTCAAAATGCATCATTGCAATCTCATTATGATGCTTTTCTATTACACTTTCCAATACTTCAAAATCATTCCACGGAAGTACAAAAGACTCTTCCTGCTGCCATGGTGACATTCCTTCACAATAATGAGTATCTGTCTTTAACATTTCTCCTGCCGTAGGTGTTTCTGCTGTTGCTACATCTTCTTTTACTACACTGTTAATCACATTGTCTAACCAGCCATGATAATGCATACCAAATCTTATAATACGGTTTCTTCCCGTATAGGCACGAGCTATTCTAATCGCCATCTGAACTGCCTCCGAACCGGACAGGCAGAACTTTACCTGCTCAGCGCACGGAACATGTTCAACAATTTTTTGTGCGAGCTTAATATCTTCCTCCGTATAAAGAAGGCTTGAACCGTATACGGTTGCATGTTTATCTAAAAACGTTTTAACAGATTCCATAAATTCTTCATTTTTATGTCCAAGAAACATAGGTCCCATTGCACCATTATATTCAATATATTCATTTCCATCCACATCAAATACATGTGCTTTTTCCACATGGTCAATAAAAAGTCTATGTTCTGTCGCCTCTAACGACATATTAAGATTCGAATGTCCTGCTGGAAATAATTCATTAAACTGTTTTGTTAATTCTTCACTATTTGTATAATCTTTCATGTTTGTTTCTCCAAATTACTTTTTGATTTTTTTATAATAATATCATGTTTATTTTTTATTAACTAGTAAAAAAAGGCTCTCCTACATTTTCTTATCTCTCCTATAATGTTCCAAAAATAATTCTGCTGATACCATTGCAGGCACCCCCTTTTCTTTAGCAATCTTAGATAATTACCATTGCTTTCACCAGCTCCTTAGGCTTATCCCGCATAATATGCAAAGCAGTTTCTAATTCTTCAAAGCCATGATAGGTATGAGTAATCAGTTTTTCCGGTGAAATTCTTCCACACTGAACCATGGAGAAAAGTCTTTCAATACGTACACGTCCCCCCTTGCACAGCTCACCTCTGATTGTCTTTCCTGCCATTCCGTTTGCCCATGCAGTTTTGGGAATCACAAGGTCTTTATCTCCAACATAATAATTCAAATTTGAGATTCTTCCGGTACCGTAACAGGTCATATAAATTGCCTGTGAAAAAGTATCCTGATTACCACCGGCAATAATAGAAGCATCTACTCCCTTCCCCCTTGTAGCTTCCAGCACCTGCCCGACAATATTTCCATCCTTATAGCTGATAATTTGAGTTGCTCCAAATTCTTTTGCAAGATCTATGCAAGCCGGTCTGGTTCCTACTGCTAATATTTCTGATGCTCCACGAAGTTTTGCACCTGCTACTGCCATAAGACCGATTGGCCCTATTCCCAATACACAAACCGTATCTCCGAACGTAATCTCGGCTGCCTCCACACCGGTAAAACCAGTTGTCACAACATCCACACACATTAGGGCTGCCCCTAAGGAAACATCCTCCGGCATGTGTACTAAAGACGTGTCTGCATCCTCTACATAAAAATATTCCGCAAATATTCCCGGTCTGGAAATAGAAAATTTCATACCACTAAACGGTCCTGACGGATGTGTAAAATTACCATCCTGAATTCCCAGATCACGCCAGTTTGGTGTAATTGATGGTACAAGTACCTTATCACCCGGTTTGAAGTCCTTTACAAGGTTTCCTGCCTCAACCACTTCTCCAAGGCACTCATGTCCCATTACCCAGTTTGACGGTTTTACAGAACCATGTTCAAATATGGTATGTACATCTGAGGAACAGGGTGAAATTACAATTGGTTTTAAAATTGCAGAATAATCACTTTCAATGATTGGTTTCGCAACATCCAGCCATTCCATTCTGCCCGGTTCTACTAATGCATATGCTTTCATAATATACGCTTCCTTTCTAGTTTATTTCTGATTAGTCTACTACTTTGCCTACTTTCTTTCTAGTAAAAAAAGGCCTAACTCATTTACTCTCTTTTTTAATGCTTATAAAATCTGAAAACAAGAAAAATCAAGGGCACGAAAAAAAGACCACCATTAATAATAAATGGTCTAGCTTTCATCTTACTTTTACAATGATACGACAAATAGCTTACAATCAGAATGCGGTAATAAGACTATATACTGATTATATCACTCCGCTTCTCAATTCATGTGGAAGCCTGTTTACAAGAAACAGATATTCCTTATTCATATGTGATTGATCATAATATCCATACTCAACCGATATTTCTGTCAAGGACTGCTTTTTACTATTTCTTACTATTGCTTCATAGGACTTTTGAAATCTAACAATACGCATAAACTTTTGCGGTGAATATCCCACGTTTTCCTTAAATATTTTCCGGAAATAACGAATGGAATATCCCACCTCTCTTGCAACATCTTCTACTTTAAATTCACACAGATGTCCCATCATTTCTCTGACACTGGACTGAATTGTATCATAACACTCCAAACGAACATCAAAAATTTCTTCTAATATCTTTGATACGATTACAATTCGTTCTTCAAAGCATCCGGTTTTCTTAAATTTTTCCCGTAAAAGATGGAATTCTATCATCTCTGACAAATTAATTCTACCCGCCTGAACAACATTTTCTGCCTTAAATGGAAATAACATATTCACAGCTCCGGGTGCCAACTGAAGTCCAAATAAATGTTCCACTTTTTCGTATTTAATCTCATAATACTTACCGGTACCAGCTCCGATATGGACATCAACCATATCCTGATAACACTTAAAAACTATATCAATGATTGCATCCGGCAATGCTTTTAAAATCATTTCCTCTGCTTGAGTTACATTGCTAAATTCATAATACATCAAAACAATCCCATACAATGGATCATCTTCTTGCACTATATAGCTTTTGTATCCACCCTGCCTTTCATAATCTGGTTGTAACGGGCGGTAGATTAATTCACACACATTTGTCATTGCAATCCCTCCTTAAAAACTACACAGGGCGTCTTTCTTCAGAAAGACGCCCTTGCCACTTAAATTATATTATTATCTTAATAATTTTATATCTCTAATCAATTACAATGTCAACGTATATTTTTATTCTCGGCTATATTTAACAATATACTTTCTGCACACATATTTCTACTGCCGCAAGTGTTCTCTCCACATCTGCCAGGGCTGCCCGCCTCCGATATACCATCTTGCAGCACCCATAAGGACAATGATTTCTTCCATAGCTTCCTTAAATTTCAAATATTTTCCAGGGTCAAAACCGGCTAAATCTGCATCTGTATATGCTTTTTTTCTTCCGTCCTCTGCCCTGAATAATGTAAAAAATGCTCCCGGCATCTCTGTAATTCGAATCTTCACATTATGCTTTTCACAAATTAAAGCTGGCGGATTTTCTTTACAAATCCCTCTCCTGATTTTTCATGTGTTCCATCTACATTACCTGGCGTTTTCTTAAACTTACCATGTCGTGAAAATAGGAAATTTAATTTTTCACTGTCTATTTCTCCATAATGCATTTTTCATGCATATATAGATTGTAAATTTCGGTCTTTTTATCCATTCAATTTTCCAATTGAACCAACCAAAATATTTATCCAATACATCGCAATTTGTAATTATATCTGAAATAATTAAGATTGCAAATCAATTATGTAAATTTTCTTTTAATCAAGGCAATTAAATTACGGCTTCCATGGGTCTGGTGTGTAATAAAAAAGCTGCGGAAAATTGACAAGCATTTCTGCATATGATATAGTTTTTTTGAGTTAGCGAATGCTAATTCAAGAAAATTAGGAGGTTTGACGTATGAAAAGCTATATTGAAAAAATGCAATGTTTTCTTAGCAACCAGACCATACTGTATATGAAGTTCCATAACTTACACTGGTTCATTCATGGGAGTAGTTTTTTTACGCTCCACGCTGAGTTTGAAAAGCTTTACGACACATCAGCCGAAGTGATTGACGAGGTTGCCGAACGGCTGCTGATGCTTGGTAAAGCGCCGATCTCTTCCTTAAAATCAGCGCTTTCGGCCGCAAGCATCGAAGAGAGGGACGCTCAGCCGGTAAATGCTGTGGAGTCAGTAAAGATCGTATTGGCGGATTTACAAGTACTTGAGGCTGATGCAAAGGAGATTATCTCTCTTGCACAGGATGAGAAGGACGATGTTACGGCGGATATTTTTACCGGCTACCTTACCGGCTATCAGAAAACGATCTGGATGATGAACACTTACCTGAAATAAAATTACGTTACGGTGATCCAAAAACTGCAAAGAACATAAAACCAGGGGCTGTTGGATTTTGCAACAGCCCCGCTTGTAGCTGTTTTGCTATCACTTAAGCTATATAGTTTCTTTTCATTTCTGGTCTAACACAAAGTTCAGAGAGACCTTTAAGCTGTGTGTTAAGGCATGTATTTAGCCTATACGCTATTTCTAGCCGCAGATTTCGAAGGAATTCTCATCCAAGGCGGTAGGAAGCTCTTTCGAGTCTATGTTATCAATATCTATATAATGACTTTTTTTAATCATTTCCAGCATGGCGTCTATACCGTATCGTTCACCCTGAACCTCCATTGTTACGCTGCCGTCAAACTCGTTACGTACCCAACCGGTAAGGCCGAGTAAATGTGCCGCATGATAGGCCCTGTAGCGAAAGCCTACGCCTTGTACGCAGCCTGTAAAGATGTATCGCATTCTTATTATCATATTACCACCTTTAAGAAATTCCCTTAATATAATGTCGCTATACCTCTAACTGAATTATATTAATAATCCATAATTCGCTGTAACCGGGTTTATTTTCTGTTGTTATAAATATCTTTACGCTTTCACTTGATTGTTTAATAGCACCAAACCAATCTGTAGCAAAAATTGTGAATTCAACTGGCAGTTTTTTGTTTACAAAATTGGGATGTTCGTTAAATTCTTTAGTTATGAATCCCGCGTCAATAACAGAATTTATGATTTCACTTAAAGTATAAAAACGTAGAAAACAATCGGAAACGAATCTTGCTCTTCTTTTTATTCGGACCAATAGTGGAAAAAGATTTTTTGTTTCCGGTGCAGATATGCTCATAATCTCACCGATAAATTAGAACCTATTTAAGTAATCTTGCAAAGAATCGGCCAACTTTCCAATATTTATCCCATAAATTGGAGCGTCCGGCCCGGCACAAGCATTTTTCAAACACGCTCTAGCGGTTTTGTATTTTCTTTGCAAAATCGCTAGGGGTATCACCAGTATATTTTTTGAATATTTGACTAAAGTATTTGGCATTATCACTATAACCAACTTTTTTTGCAATATAAGTAATCTTTTCCGGATTACATTCTGCCAATAATGATCTGGCTTTGTTAATACGTACGGATGTTAAATAAGCTGAGAAATTTTTTCCTACCTCTTTGGCAAATTTTCTGCTAAGATAATCAACATTCATATAAAGATAATTTTCTGCAATCATTTTTAAAGTTAAGTTTGAATCTGAGTAATGGGTATCAACATAATCCAGAATTTTATGAATATATAAACTAATATTAGTAGTTGGCATGGTTAATTCATCCAAAATTTGCTGAATTCTAAAAAGAATTTTAGCTTGAAGCCATTCGATATCATATTCACAGCTGATATCCAGCATAAACATGACTACTTTATTCGGTGAACAGCTTTTACTGATTGATGATAATTTCATTAAAACTCCTATTGCCGTTTGTTTTAATATGTCGGTATTGTTTATAGAATTTAATAAGCGAATTAATGTGGCTCCAGCCTCAATTTTGGCTTCGTTATCATTTAGATAAAAGCAATTGCAGATACTGTCAATCTGGTCGATAATTTGCTCATAGTCATAACTTTGATTCTCTAAGCTTGCGCGAACCCTTTTTTGTTCATAGCAATCTTCAGAAGCTTTGATTGCGGCTTCAATAATTTGGTTTTTATTACAGGGTTTAAGACAATATTGTTTAACACCAAAGCTCATAGCTGTTTTGGCATATTCAAAATCACTATATCCTGAAAGAAGTATAAATTGAATATTCAGTTTTGCTTCATATGCTTTTTGAATTAATTCGAGGCCGGAAAGTCCTGGCATTTTAATATCTGTTATAACGAGATCCGGTGACTCATCGAGTATCATGTCATAAGCATCAATTCCGTTTTGGCAAATTCCAACAACTTCAATTCCAAGATTTTTCCAGTCGACAATATTTAACAGTGTTTCACGAAAGATACGTTCATCATCAGCTATTATAAGTTTTAACATCAGTATCCTCCTTATCATAAGGAATGTTTATTTCGACTATTGCCAGATTGTCACTATTGTACAGGTGTAATCCATATTTGGCACCAAATTGAAGTTTTAGTCGGTTGTCGATATTCAAAAGACCTATACCATGACCATGAGGTTTGACTTCACCAGAGCGTAAGCGTTCAAGCAGATTATTTTCAAATTGTGACCCCGTATTAGCAATTTTAATAATTAGCTGAGCATCAATTGTCCGGGCTGCCACTGTAATAAAACATACTTCTATGTTTTCCTCTAAAGCATAATGAATTGAATTTTCAATCAGGGGCTGTATACAAAGCTTTGAAATGACTACATTTTTATATTCTGTTGGAATATCAATCCTATATTTTAAACGTTCTTCATATCGAAAGCTTTGAATAGTCATATAACTATTAATTAATTCTAATTCCCTGGCAATCGTAAAACCATCATCCGACAGGGTAAGAGTGATTCGCATCATTTTCCCAAGGGAATCAACCATTTCGGATATTTGAGTCTCTCCAATTGCATTTGCACGCCAGATGATTGAGGTTAAGGTGTTATAAAGAAAGTGTGGATTTATTTGATTTTCTAAGGCTCTTAATTCGGCATCTTTCACTAAAAGCTCCTTTACAAAATTTTGCTCAATCAATTCATTAACAGCGTTAGTCATTTTATCGAATTGTTGATGAAGTATGCCAATCTCGTCTGAACGAGACGAATAATCCGGGTAGTGTTGTGATACTACCGTAATATTATTGCCAAAGGACTGCATTTTTTGAATAAGATAACCAAGATGCTTTGTAATCGAATCAACAAGTGTTGATGATAAAATGACAGCAACTATTATGCTGAGTATAACAACCAAAAAACATATATTCCGCGAAAAAGTAAGGGCATTGGTAACCGTATCATAAGAAACCAGACAAATATATCCCCATTCATAGTTCGGTATAATACCTTTTACGGCAAAATATGCGTGTTTATCAATCTTAACCAAACCGTAATCACCGGATACTTTATTAATTATTTCATTTGCGTTTTCCTGAAGATTTTTGGAATTGTATATTATATCATTCCCATGATAAAGGATATAAAACATATCCTCATAATTAGATGTAAAGGAAGCGGATTCTTTTATTAATTCATCAATACTAATATCTACAATCAAAACTCCCAGATAATCAAGTCTGGATAAATTTGTTCTGCGAATTTCTTTGACTACAAAGAGCCCTTCACTGTTTCCATAGTTAGTAATCCAATATGTTTTACCATTATTTTTTACGGCCGCTTCTATTAAGGATGAGGTTAAGTCATCTGAAAGACTTATGTTATTTAAAGTTGTAGCTTTTATAATTGTGTTATTTTGGTAAAACGCCATATACTGAATATTATTTTTATGAAAATTGTAATAGTAATCGTTAACTATTGAGTATAAATTCTGATAAGCTTTTGTATAACCAGCGGCATCGTCAGAGCATTTGAGTATGCTTGAGTTACTTTGTACAGCTGAATCTCCCAAAAACATATCCGCCATTGTATTTAAGTTACCCAGTGAAGCGGATATTTCAGCAGCAGAATAGGAAAGTGTTGCGGCGACAGATTTATACAATTCTTTTTTGCTATAATTTGAGACTGCATTAATGCAGAAAACAGCCACATTAGCTATAATTAATACACAAAGTGAAACAATGTAGATGAATTTTTTTCTTAATCTAATATTTTTAAAACGGTTTCTCAGTTGTTTAAACATTGTCATCTCCATTTTTATGCAGAATTCAGTCACGTTTAGATAAAACACAAGATTTATACTATATCCGTTAGTTTTCAAAAAACCTCATTTTATTTCTAGATATATTATATAATAAAATCATGAAAATTTACAGTTTAAGCAGCAAAAAAATCAATAAAGTCAGTTTTGTTAACTTTGATAACGGTTTTTTTTACCTAACCGCAAAAAAATCAAAAAGTCAGTTTTGTTAACTGCAATATCGGTTTTCTGTCATTTCATTTTAATATTACTGAGTTTA